>CAZKTB010000047.1:0-1432 GCA_964555485.1 uncultured Thiopseudomonas sp.
GCACACTGGAGCTGCTGCGCGACAACGCCAGCCTGCTGGAGCACTACCAGCGCCGTTTCCGTCACATTCTGGTCGACGAGTTCCAGGACACCAACGCTGTGCAGTACGCCTGGTTGCGTCTGCTGGCGGCCAATGCTTCCAGCCTGATGATCGTCGGTGACGATGACCAGTCGATCTACGGCTGGCGTGGTGCCCGCATCGAGAATATCCAGCAGTTCAACCAGGACTTCCCGCAAAGCCAGACCATCCGCCTGGAGCAGAACTACCGCTCCACCGCCACCATTCTCAAGGCGGCCAACGCCCTGATCGACCACAACAGCGAGCGTCTGGGCAAGAATCTCTGGACCAGCGATGCCGATGGCGAGCCGATCCGCTTCTACCAGGCTTTCAACGAACAGGACGAGGCCCGTTACATTGTCGAGGTGATCGAGCAGGCCCTGCGCCAGGATGGTTATCGTCGCCAGGACATTGCCATTCTTTACCGTTCCAACGCCCAGTCACGGGCACTGGAAGAAGCACTGCTGCGTGCCAACATCCCCTATCGCATCCATGGCGGCCAGCGCTTCTTCGAGCGCCTGGAAATCCGCAATGCGCTGGGCTATCTGCGCCTGTTGCGCAGCCGCCACGACGACGGCGCGGTCGAGCGCATCATCAACGTACCGCCCCGCGGTATCGGTGAAAGAACCGTCGAGCAGCTGCGCGAGTACGCCCGCGAACACCAGTGTTCATTGTGGACCGCCATGCAGCAGCTGGTGGAGCATCGCCTGCTCAACGGCCGCGCCTGCAATGCGCTGCAGGCTTTCATGCTACTGATCGAGCAACTGGAAATCGCCACCGAAGAGTTGCAGCTGCACCAGCGTGCCCGCCACATCATCGAGCACAGTGGCCTGCTGACTTACCACAAGGAAGAAAAAGGCGAAAAGGGCCAGTCACGGGTGGAGAACCTGGAAGAACTGGTCACCGCTGCCCAGGCGTTCTCCTACGAGCAGGAAGAAGATGAAGAGCAATTGCCGCCGCTGGTGGCCTTTCTTGACCATGCAGTGCTGGAAGCCGGCGAAGCCCAGGCCGAACAGCACGAAGACAGCGTACAGCTGATGACCCTGCACAGCGCCAAGGGGCTGGAGTTCCCGCTGGTGTTCATGGCCGGCATGGAAGAAGGCCTGTTCCCGCACAAGATGAGCATGGACGGTGCCGACGGTCTGGAAGAGGAACGCCGGCTGGCCTATGTCGGCATCACCCGCGCCATGCAGCAGCTGTATCTGACCTGTGCGGAAAGCCGCCGCCTGCATGGTCAGGAAAACTACAACCCGCAGTCACGCTTCATCCGCGAGATTCCGGCCGAGTTGGTGCAGAGCGTACGCATGCAGCAGTCCAGCGCCAGCAGCCATGGTTCGGGCAGCAGTCTGTTCCATGGCAGCGCGGTACCTGATAC
>CAZKTB010000047.1:1532-10125 GCA_964555485.1 uncultured Thiopseudomonas sp.
GTGGCAGGCAGGGTGAGGCGCTACGCAAAGCTACGCTGCCAGTCTCGAAGCAAGCTTCGACCCTGTTACTGATGCTTTGCTCCGGCCTCGCCCTGCCTGCGGACACACCTTGCCGTTGATGGGGGATTGGCCCGGCTTTGCCTGGCTGCTGTCGCCTGCACTAACTGTCATTCTGCGTGCAGCGAAGCGGAATCGCAGAATCCATGGCAGTCAGCATGTGCAGAGCAACGTGCTTACCAAACAACTGGATTCCAACCCCCTGTTTCAGGCAAGATACCGGTTATTTTTCCGTTCACGAATTCAAGAGGCGATGCCATGCAACGTTTTCTCAGCATAACCCTGGCCCTGTTTATCGGCCTGTCCTTCAGTTTCGACGCCGAAGCGCGCCGCTTTGGTGGCGGCAAGTCCTTTGGTGCGGCACCCAAGCATCGTCAGGTGCAACAGCAGCGTCAGCAGCAACAACAGGCCCAGCCAAAGCAAAACAACGCCGGTAAAGCCGCAGCAGGCAGTGGTGCCAGCCGCTGGCTTGGTCCGCTGGCCGGTCTTGCTGCCGGTGGCCTGCTGGCTTCCATGCTGTTTGGTGATGCCTTCGAAGGCCTGCAGGTCATGGACATGCTGTTGATGGCCGGTCTGGCTTTTCTGGTGTTCCGTCTGCTGGCCGCGCGCCGCCGGCCGCAAATGCAGCATGCAGGCGCCGGTGCGGCACCCATGCAGCGTGAAATGCCTGCCGGCAGCAACCCCTTTGGCGGTTTCGGCAGCTCATCTGCTGCCAGCGCCGCTCCGGTCATGCAAGCGCCAGCCTGGTTCAATGCCGACAGCTTTCTGACCGCCGCCCGCGACCATTTCAACCAGCTGCAACAGCACTGGGACGCCAACGAAATGGACAAGATCGCCGAATATGTCACGCCGGAAATGCTGAGCTTCCTGCAGCGCGAGCGGGCCGATCTGGGTGATGGTTACCAGTCCACCTATATCGATAACCTTGATGTACAGCTGGACGGCGTGGAAGAGCTGGACAGCTACACAGTGGCTACCCTGTCCTTCAGCGGCATCAGCAAGACCTCCCGCTTTGACCAGGGCGAGGCATTCAGCGAAAGCTGGCGCATGGAGCGTCAGCATGGCGACAACCAGCCTTGGCTGATTGCCGGCATCCGCCAGAACGCCTGATTCATTTCATCCATAAAACACCGCCATCCGGCGGTGTTTTACGTTAGCCGAGCAAAGCCCATGGAAGACGTAATCGAACTGCTGCGCGAACACAATCAGCCGGTCCCAGTACCACTGGAGCTGCCAACAGATGACGACCTGCTGGATGTGCAGGAACAGCTGCTGATCCACCTGCCGCACGAGCTGCGCGAGTTCCTGCTTGAAGTCAGCGACGTGGTCTATGGCCATCTGGAGCCGGTGACCGCCAGCGATCCGCACAGCCACACCTATCTGCCCGAAGTGGCTTCCACTGCCTGGGATCTGGGGTTGCCACGCCACTTGGTACCCCTGTGCCAGGAGGGCGACCTGTACTTTGCCGTGGAGCCCGATGGTCTGGTGGTACTCTGGTCCGTCGACGAAGATGATTATCTGGAAGACGAGTGGGAGTCAGTCTGGCACTGGGCACGGGATTACTGGCTGGAAGACGCCAGCTAAGAACCACGCTGGGCATCATTCTTAGCCTGCTTGCAGCATGCCCTGGCCCAATGTATAAAGAGCGCTCGTTTTCGCCAATAACAAGCACAAGGGATGCAGTTGTATGGAACTTGATCCATCCAAGCTATCAATGACGGTATTGATGACACCGGACCAAGCCAATTTTTCCGGCAATGTCCACGGCGGCACCATTCTCAAATACCTTGACCAGGTAGCCTATGCTTGCGCCAGCCGCTATGCCGGCAGCTATGTGGTAACCCTGTCGGTGGATCAGGTAACTTTCCGTCAGCCAGTGCATGTCGGCGAGCTGGTCACCTTTCTGGCGTCGGTCAACTACACCGGCCGTACATCCATGGAAATCGGTATCAAGGTGATTACGGAAAATATCCAGCAAAAATCGGTGCGCCATACCAACAGCTGTTTCTTCACCATGGTTGCTGTCGATGACAACGGCCGCCCGGTTCAGGTTCCGGAGCTGCAGCCGCGCACCCCTGACCAGATACGCCGACACTGTGATGCACAGGAAAGACGCAAGATACGTCTGGAGCTGGAAAACCGCTACAAGACCATCCAGCAACAAAAAAGCAATCCGGAGACCTGAGGCTCCGGCGCCGCTCCCGCATTGCACGGGAGCGGCATCAGAAAAACCGACTCAGTCGCCGCTGGCTTCCACTTCCTGGATCTTGCCACCACGGGCCAGAAACGCGGCCATCGCCTCGGCCAGGGCATCACGCTCCTTGCGCTTGGCCTCTACCGAAGGCAGCTCTTCTTCTATCGTCTTGGCTTTGGCCTTGCTGCTGCGCACCGGCACCTCGCCCTCATCCTCTGTGGCATCCGGTTGGTCGACGTCCAGCGAGCCATCATCAGGCACTGAAAAATCGTCATCCACTTCGTCCAGCTCAAGGTCATCCGACTCTTCAGTATCGAGCTCTTCGTCTTCTATATCTTCTTCAAACATGGGTTCTCCGCTTGCCGGCAGCTTTCAAGTACCGGTCAAAAAATCGCCTGCAATACGCCGCCCGGCTGCGGTCAAGGTTGCACCAACGGGCCTGCGGATCTGATTCTGGGCGCGCATTTTAGTGCCCTCCAAGGGAAATGGCCATGCCGATATGATGCATTTTGTCTATGTTCAAAACGAATACGGTAGAGGCTATCAATACTCGAGAAATACCCGGCCATAAAAAAAGCGCCTGCAGTTGCAGACGCTTTTCCTGGTGCATTTCCGTTACCGGTCAAATGGCATCGCTGCCGGTTTCGCCAGTACGGATACGTACAATTTGCTCCAGCGCGGTGACAAAGATCTTGCCGTCACCAATCTTGCCGGTATTGGCCGCCTTGCTGATGGCCTCGATTACGCGGTCAAGCAGGCCGTCGGCAATCGCCACTTCAATTTTGACCTTGGGCAGAAAGTCCACTACATATTCGGCACCACGGTACAGTTCGGTATGTCCTTTCTGCCGGCCAAAGCCCTTTACTTCGGTCACGGTAATACCCTGCACGCCAATTTCCGACAGGGCCTCACGCACGTCGTCCAGCTTGAAGGGTTTGATGATCGCAGTGACAAGTTTCATTCCAGGCTCCCGCAGAGATGAAAGATAAATCAATTATTGAGTACAGGACGAGCGCCCTGCTCTATGCCGGATTCGGGCTCCGGCTGCCATGCTTAGCCTCCGCTGCTTCCGCTTGCGGAACAGCAACCGATAAAGCTCCTGCTATTTAAGCAAAATTTACCCAGTCATGGATAGTCCTGTCCCGAAATACAGTGGAACCATCCTGGCAAAGGGCACCCATCGTGCTAAACTCGGCCGCATCATTCACCGGAGTTAATCATGCTTGCCGCCAAATCACTTCTTGACTCTCTGGCTTCTCAAGCCACCCGCCTGCTCGACAATGAGGGCAACCTGCCACATCAGGAGCTGGAAAAACAGTTCAGGAGCATGCTGCAAAGCGCACTGGGCAAGCTGGATCTGGTCAGCCGTGATGAATTTGACGGCCAGATGCTGGTACTGCAGCGCACCCGCCAGCGCCTGGAGGCCCTTGAGCAGCAGGTGCAGCAGCTGGAACAGCAGCTGGCAGCCGGCAGCACAACAGAGCCGGAACAGAAATAACATCAGCAACAGCTGGCCGGCAGGAAGCCCGCCAGACCCGGGTCAACGGCAAGCGCTGACGCCTGTCGTTTCCGGCCGTTTGCTTCAGGGAGGAAGCCATGTCACTTGCCATCATCAACAGCCGTGCCCAACTGGGTCTTGACGCACCACTGGTGCGAGTTGAAGTTCATCTGTCCAACGGACTACCGTCTCTCAGTCTGGTCGGATTGCCGGAAACCGCCGTACGCGAAAGCAAGGATCGTGTGCGCAGCGCCATCATCAACAGCAATCTCAGTTTTCCACAAAAGCGCATCACCCTGAGTCTGGCACCTGCCGATCTGCCCAAGGACGGTAGCCGTTTTGATCTGGCCATTGCCATTGCACTGCTGGCTGCCAGCGGTCAAGTTATAGCCGAACAGCTGCCACAGCTGGAACTACTGGGTGAACTGGGTCTGTCCGGGCAAGTAAGGCCAGTCAGGGGTGTACTTCCAGCAGCACTGGCCGCTCGCAAGGCCGGTCGTGGCCTGGTGGTACCAACCGCCAATGCCGAAGAAGCGGCCTTGGTACCTGGCCTGACCCTGTATGCCGTCGAGTATCTGCAACAACTGGTTGATCACCTGAATGCCCGCAATCCGCTGACACCCTGGCATTCCTGCGGTCTGCCGGATAATCCGCCCGAGCTGCCCGACCTGAGCCAGGTACAGGGCCAGCTCGCGGCCAAGCGTGCCCTGCTGGTGGCCGCGGCAGGTCAGCACAACCTGTTGCTGTGTGGCCCGCCCGGCACCGGCAAGACCTTGCTGGCCAGCCGTTTGCCGGGGTTGTTGCCACCGCTGAGTCATGCCGAAGCGCTGGAGGTGGCTGCAGTACAGTCGGTTACCAGCAGCCAGCCATTGCGTCACTGGCCGGCACGGCCATTTCGCCAGCCGCACCACAGCGCCTCCGGCCCCGCCCTTGTTGGTGGCGGCAGCAGGCCGCAACCGGGCGAGATTACCCTGGCCCACCATGGTGTGCTTTTCCTGGATGAGTTACCGGAATTTGACCGCAAGGTGCTGGAAGTACTGCGTGAGCCGCTGGAATCTGGCGTCATCGTGATTTCACGGGCTGCCGGGCGACTGCAGTTTCCGTCCCGTTTTCAGCTGGTGGCAGCCATGAACCCCTGCCCTTGCGGCTATCTGGGAGATCCCGGCGGACGCTGCAACTGCTCGCCGGAAATGGTTTTGCGCTATCGCACCAAGCTGTCCGGTCCCTTGCTGGACCGGATCGACCTGCATGTCAGCGTGAGCCGCGAGCCCACATCCTTGCGCGAGCCTTCTGCCGATGCTCCCGGCAGTGCCGCAGCCCGGGAGCAAGTTATGGCGGCCCGCGAACGTCAGCAGCAACGCCAGGGCTGTTGCAACAGCCAGCTCGATCTGGATAGCCTGCACCAGCACTGTCGTACTGGCGAGGCCGATTTGCGCTGGCTGGAGCAGGCCTGCGAGCGCCTGCAACTGTCACTGCGCGCCAGCCATCGAGTCCTCAAGGTGGCCCGCACACTGGCCGACCTGGACGGCAGCAGCGACATCAGCCGCAAGCATCTGGCCGAAGCGCTGCAGTACCGTACCCAGCTCAGCTCTTAGGCTTTTTCTTCTTTTTCGGCATGGCGTACTTGAACAGGCCCTGGAACCACATCACCAGGGCAGGATCGCCCTCGATCTTGATGTTCTTGTCCTGGATGCCCTGCATGAAGGCCAGCTGCTTGTTTTTTGCCGTCATCACCTGATGGGCATAGGCAGCATCACGAAAACCCATGGTAAATGCCGGATTCTCGATGGTGCCGCCACTGCTGGAAATACGCTGGTTTGCCACCCTGAAGCTGCGCGCCACCTTGCCGTCCAGCGTCAACAGGCTGAAACCGAGCTCTTTGCCCTCAAGCTGTTTTTGTAGCTCCGGGTTGATCTTGCTGGCCTTGCCGAGCATGCGCCCCAGCAACCACAGCAGAATACGAAACTTCATGGTTGTCCTCCCCCGGTTTGCAGTCAGCCGTTTACCGCTTCCCTGAGCTGCTTGCCGGGCTTGAAGCCTACTGCATAACTGGCCGGAATCTGCATTTCCTGTCCGGTTTGCGGGTTGCGTCCGGTACGGGCAGCACGATGACGGCGCTCAAAGCTGCCAAAACCCGGCAGACTGACGGCTTCGCCGCGTGACAGGGCGGAAAGGACTTCATCAAATACCGCATTGACCACCAGGGTGGCCTGGGCCTTGCTCAGGCCGGTTGCTTGCGCCACGGAGGCGACCAGTTCTGGTTTACGCATAACATCACCTTTGTTGTTTTAAATTGACCGGTTACAAATGATAGACGCGGATATGACCAGCGTCCCGGATGCCGGGACAGTCGCAACCGCGCATTCTTTCCCCCGGTTTTGCACGTGCCGCCGCAGCGACCAATGGCTGCGGCAACCCATGCACACTAACCGGCAAACCGCCGGCGCACAACTGCAAAGACCGACCAGCCAGTCAGCTGCAGCCAGATCTGGTGCATTTTGGCTGCTTTTCAAAGCGTGCTAAGATGGCGCGGTTTCGAATAACAGGCCGTTTTACCGTGGCAAATCTCCAGCGCACCCTGCCAGACTGGCAGCACAATCCGCCTGCCTCACCCCTGCTGCGGGAATGGCTGCTCAACGAAGGTTCCCTTACCCGGCTGCTCAAGCAACTGAGCGCTGACGAATTTTGCGTGCAGCCGGTACAACAGGGCTGGCAGACGCTGCGTGACGACGAGTGCCATGCGCTGGATGTAGCCAATGGCACAGAGGGCTGGGTGCGCGAGGTGTTTTTGTGCGGCCGCCAGCAACCCTGGGTCTATGCCCGCAGCGTGGCCGGCAAGGAAGCCCTGCTTAACAACGGCTTCGACCTGGCCGGTCTGGGTACCAGGTCACTGGGCGAGCTGCTGTTTTCTGACCAGGCCTTCAGTCGTGGCGACTTTGAAACCTGCCGTTTGCCATCCAGCGCCTGGCCACCGGCATTGCACGACAGCAACAATACTGACGAGCCTCTCTGGGCCCGCCGTTCCTGCTTTGCCCGCAACGGCTTGAAAATTCTGGTTGCCGAAGCCTTCCTGCCTGCCTTCTGGCGCAGGATCGAACAAAACACTTCAATCTGACTGCTGGCCGACATGTACGAAAAGTTTCTGCGTTCTTTCAATCGTCTGCATCCACGCGCCTTCGATTTCATCCAGCTGATGCGCCTGGAGCGCCCGATCGGCATCTATCTGCTGCTGTGGCCGACACTGGTCTCGCTGTGGATTGCCGGCGAGGGCAGCCCGTCACTGAAGAACATGGTGATTTTTGTTGTCGGAACCATCCTGATGCGCTCGGCCGGCTGTTGCATCAATGACTTTGCCGACCGCAAGATCGACGGCCATGTCTGGCGCACCAAAAGCCGCCCGCTGGCCAGCGGCCGCGTCAAACCAAAAGAGGCGCTGATCTGCTTTGCCATCCTGATCCTGCTGAGCTTTGGTCTGGTGCTGCTGACCAACGCCCTGACCATCTACCTGTCGTTCATGGCAGTGGCACTGGCCTTCATCTATCCGTTCACCAAACGTTACACCTACTACCCGCAACTGGCACTGGGTGCCGCCTATTCCTGCGGCCTGCTGCTGGCCTATAGCGCAGAAACCAATACTCTGCCCGCCGCAATCTGGCTGCTGTACATCGCCAACCTGCTGTGGACCATTGCCTACGATACCTATTACGCCATGGCCGACCGTGAGGACGACCTGAAAATCGGCGTCAAATCCACCGCCATCCTGTTTGGCGATGCCGACCGCGTCATCAACCTGAGTCTGCAACTGGCATCGCTGTTCTGCCTGTGGCTGGCCGGCAACATCTTCGGCCTGGGCATGGGTTTCAAACTGGGACTGGCCGGTGCCCTGGCCTGCTATCTGTGGGAGTTTCATGTCACCCGTAGTCGTGAGGCACTGGTCTGCTTCAGGGCATTCCTGCACAATCACTGGGCCGGGCTGATCATCTTTGTCGGTGTGGTGGTGGATTACCTGCTGGTGTGATCAGCAGCTGCAAACAGCAGCTTTCCGGCAAACGCAGGCTGCCGGGTCTCACCCGGACAGCCTTTACGCCTTGCCGGTCAGCTGCCGAGCTTTGCGTCATTGCCAATCCGGACCACTCTCCATAAAAAACTGCGCGCCCTGACTGCTGCAGAATGTATTCCGCCAGCAGCAGTCTGAACGCGCAGTTCGTTGTGTTTGCTCAGGTGTATATTAATTCTGCTCTGCGTTCTCGGCCGCTTCCTGGCGGCGCTGCAGCTCCTGGGCATAGATGGCGTCAAAGTTGACCGGCGCCAGCATCAGGGCCGGGAAGGAGCCCTTGACCACCAGGTTGTCCAGTGTTTCACGCGCATAGGGGAACAGCAGGCTGGGCGCAAATGATCCCAGTGCATGGCCCTGGGATGCCTCGTCCAGCCCCTGGATCAGAAAAATACCGGCCTGCTCCACTTCGGCAATGAAGGCAACTTCATCATCGACACGGGCGGTAACGGTAATGCCCAGGCCGACCTCGTAAAAGTCTTCTTCAAGATGGTTGAAGCCTGTGCTCAGTTGCATCTCGATCTTTGGTGCCCATTCCTTGCGGAACACGTCCGGGCTCTTGGGTGCCTCGAAAGACAGGTCCTTGATGTAGATGCGCTGCAGTGAAAACTGCGAGCCCTGTGCCTGTTCGGCTGCGGCGTTGTTCTGATTATCTTCGCTCATGTCTGTTCCTTGAATTTATCGGTAAGCCGGCCTCAGGCCAGCAATGCATCCAGTTTGCCTGCTCGCTCCAGTGCGAACAGGTCATCACAGCCACCTACGTGCTGCTCGCCAATCCAGATTTGCGGAA
>CAZKTB010000048.1:0-4829 GCA_964555485.1 uncultured Thiopseudomonas sp.
GGCGGACTGGCTGCACGCCTGTGTGGTGTACCTCTGGTGATCCATGAACAGAACGCTGTGGCCGGAACCGCCAACCGCAGTCTGGCGCGCTTTGCCGCCCGTGTTTGCCAGGCGTTTCCCGGTGCTTTCGCCGATAGCGACAAGCTGCTGACTACAGGCAACCCTGTGCGGGCTGAGCTTGTTGCCAGGGTGCAGGACAAGCAGCAGACGACTACTCCGCCGCAGCTGCTGGTCGTGGGCGGCAGCCTGGGTGCCGAGCCGCTCAATCGCTTGCTGCCACAGGCGCTGGCTTTGCTACCGGAAGAATTGCGTCCGCTGGTGCGTCACCAGTGTGGCGAGCAGCACGCAGAAGTGACCCGCCAGCGCTATGCGCAGGCGGGCGTTACGGCTGATGTACAGCCCTTCATTGAGGATATGGCCGGGGCCTACGCCTGGGCCGATCTGGTGATCTGCCGTGCCGGCGCGCTGACTGTCAGCGAGCTGGCGGTCATGGGCCGGGCAGCTTTTCTGGTGCCGCTGCCCCATGCCATCGACGATCACCAGAGCAAGAATGCAGAATTTTTGGCGCAGCAGAAGGCTGCGCTGGTATTGCCGCAGGGGCAGCTGACTGCTGAAACTCTTGCGGAACATCTGACCGAGGTTTTCATGAATAGCCGCAGGCTTATCGAAATGGCACAACAGGCCCGTACTCTGGCCCGCCCGCAGGCGGCGCAGCAGGTGGCCGATATCTGTCTGGAGGTGGCCCATGGTTAGGTTGCTGCAGACCACCGCGGCCGAAACCAGGCGCATGCGCCGGATCCGCCGCATCCATTTTGTCGGTATCGGTGGTACCGGCATGTGCGGAATCGCCGAAGTGATCCGCAACCTGGGTTATGAGGTATCCGGCTCCGACATCAAGCTGTCGGCAGTTACCGAACGCCTGCAGGGTCTGGGCATCCAGATCATGCTTGGTCACCAGGCGGCGAACGTGGAAGAGGCTGATGTACTGGTCGTATCCAGTGCCATCAACCACGAAAACCCCGAAGTGGCTAGAGCGCTGGAGCGTCGTATCCCGGTGGTGCCACGCGCCGAAATGCTGGCCGAGCTGATGCGCTATCGCCACGGTATTGCCGTGGCCGGTACCCACGGCAAGACCACCACCACCAGCCTGCTGGCTTCGGTGTTTGCTGCCGCCGGGCTGGATCCGACCTTTGTCATTGGCGGGCGGGTCACTGCCGCCGGCAGTAACGCCCAGCTGGGTGGCGGCTGCTACCTGATCGCCGAGGCTGACGAGAGTGATGCCAGCTTCCTGCATCTGCAGCCCATGGTGTCGGTGGTGACCAATATCGATGCCGACCACATGAGTACCTACGGTGGCGACTTCAACCGGCTGAAACAGACCTTTGTCGACTTCCTGCACAACCTGCCGTTCTACGGGCTGGCAGTGCTCTGTATTGATGATCCGTCCGTGCGCGATATCGCCCAGCGGGTCAAGCGGCCGATGATCACCTACGGCTTTGCCGAGGATGCCGATGTGCGTGCCGTGGATGTGCACCAGGATGGTATGCGCACCTGTTTCAACGTATTGCGCAAGGACCGTGCTCCCTTGCCTGTATGCGTCAACATGCCGGGCCGGCACAACGTGCTCAATGCACTGGCGGTGATTGCCATCGCCACCGATGAGGGTATCGATGATTCGGCCATTGTTGATGGGCTGTCAGGCTTTCAGGGTGTCGGTCGCCGCTTTCAGGTCTATGGCGATCTGCCGGTCGAGGGCGGCAGCGTGATGCTGGTGGACGACTATGGCCACCACCCGCGTGAAGTGGCTGCCGTAGTCAAGGCGATCCGCGATGGCTGGCCCGAGCGGCGGCTGGTGATGATCTATCAGCCGCACCGCTATAGTCGCACCCGCGACCTGTATGAAGACTTTGTCCAGGTGCTGGGCGAGCCGAACGTGCTGCTGCTGCTGGAGGTGTTCCCTGCCGGTGAGGAGCCGGTCCCGGGTGCCGACAGCCGTCAGCTGTGTCACAGCATCCGCCAGCGCGGCAAGCTGGACCCGCTGTATGTCGAGCGCGGCACCGACATGGCACCCCTGGTGCAGCCGTTGCTGCGCGCCGGTGACATTCTGCTGTGCCAGGGTGCCGGAGATATCGGCAGCATTGCACCGCAACTGATCAAACACCCTTTGTTTCAGCTTGACGACGGGAGCAAGCAGTCATGACGCAATCCATGGATGTAAAAGCTTTTGGCAAGGTTGCCGTTCTTTATGGCGGCCGCAGTGCCGAGCGTGAAGTGTCGCTGAAGTCCGGTGCTGCCGTGCTCAAGGCACTGCAGGATGCAGGTGTTGATGCGCATGGCCTCGATGTGGGAGCCGACATCCTGCAGCAACTGGCCGGCCAGGCTTTTGATCGTGCCTTCATCGTGCTGCATGGCCGTGGTGGCGAGGACGGCACCATTCAGGGGCTGCTGGAATGTGCCGGCATCCCCTATACCGGCAGTGGCGTACTGGCCTCCGCGCTGGCGATGGACAAGCTGCGTACCAAGCAGGTCTGGCACAGCCTTGGCCTGCCGACTCCACGCCATGCAACGCTGGCCGGTGTTGCTGATTGTGCACGGGTTGCCGACGAGCTGGGCTTTCCGCTGATGGTCAAGCCCAGCCAGGAAGGCTCCAGCATCGGCATGGCCAAGGTGCATAGCCTGCAGGAGCTGGAGCAGGCCTGGCAGGATGCCCGCACCTATGACGAAAACGTGCTGGTCGAACAGTACATTGCCGGTCCGGAATTCACCATTGCGATGCTCGGTGACGAGATTCTGCCGCCGATCCGGCTGGGTACCAGTCATGTGTTCTATGACTACGAGGCCAAGTATCACTCCGATGATACCCAGTACCAGATTCCCTGTGGACTGGACGAGGACAAGGAGCGTGAACTGCGTGACCTGACCGCAGCTGCCTGTGCCGCACTGGACGTAACCGGCTGGGGCCGTGCCGATGTGATGCAGGACGAGGACGGCAATTTCTGGTTGCTGGAAGTGAATACCGTGCCGGGCATGACTGATCACAGCCTGGTACCCATGGCGGCTGCGGCCACCGGGCTGGATTTCCAGCAACTGGTGCTGCGCCTGCTGGCGACTACTCTGTAGGATCGGGCTGATGAACATGCGTGTGGATCATGACGGCAGGATGGGCGCGGGGGTAGCGAAGGCGCCCCGTGGTGCCAGCCGTATTGCTCCGCCGCGCGAGCCGCGCAAGCCATGGCAATGGCCTTCGGTGAACTGGCAACTGCTGGGCCGGCTGTTTTATCTGCTGCTGGCACTGGCCCTGCTGGGGGCTGCAGTTCAGGGTTGGCGCCAGCTGGCGCCGCAACTGGACCGGCCGATTGCCCAGGTGTTGGTGGAAAGCAAGCTGGGTGCAGTGGCCGAGGCCAATCAGCTGGAGCTGCAGCAGAAACTGGACGGTTTCGGCGAGGTGCGCTTCCTGTCGGTTGACCTGGCCGCCATGCAGCAGGCGCTTGAACAGCTGCCCTGGATTGACCAGGCTCGCGTCAGCCGGATCTGGCCGGATCTGCTCAAGGTGGAAGTGGTCGAGCAGCAGCCGATTGCCCGCTGGGGTGAGCAGCAGTGGCTGAACAGCCGTGGCCAGGTGTTTCGCGGTGTGACCCGCGAGCCGGAAGCCGGCATGCCGCGCCTGCTGGGCCCGGAAGGCAGTGAAGAACAGGTGATGCAGCAGTACTGGAGTCTGACCCGGCTGTTGCGACCGCTGGGCTACAGCATTGCCCGGCTGGAGCTGAAGGCGCGCGGCAGCTGGTTTGTTACCACCGGCGACGGTCTTGAGCTGTTGCTCGGACGTGACGTGGTGCTGGAAAAGATGAGGCGCTTCAGCGCGATACACGAGCGTGAGCTCAAAGAACAGATGGACCGCGTGGCACGAATTGATTTGCGCTATGCCAACGGTCTGGCAGTTGCCTGGCGTGAAGACGACAGCGCAGTAGCAGTGCAATAGGAGAGACATTTTCAATGGCGTACCAGACAGGTCAAAACATGATAGTCGGACTGGATATAGGCACCTCCAAGGTGGTGGCCCTGATTGCCGAAGTATTGCCCGGTGACGAGCTGCAGGTGGTGGGTATGGGTACCAGTCCGACCCGTGGCCTGAAGAAGGGTGTGGTGGTGGATATTGAGTCCACTGTCCAGTCCATCCAGCAAGCCGTTGACGAGGCCCAGCAGCTGGCCGAGTGCCACGTGCACTCAGCCTATGTAGGGCTGGCCGGCAGCCATATTCGCAGCCAGAACTCTGATGGCAGCGTGGCCATCCACAATGGCGAAGTCAGCCGCAAGGATATGGAGCGAGTGCTGGATGCGGCGCAGGCAGTGCCGATCGCGGCAGACCAGCGCATCCTGCATACGCTGGCGCAGGACTACATCATCGACAAGCAGGAAGGCGTGCGCCAGCCACTGGGCATGTCCGGTGTCCGTCTGGAGGCACGGGTGCATGTGGTGACCTGTGCCACCAATGCGGCGCAGAACGTCGAGAAATGCGTCAGTCGCTGCGGCATCGACCTGGACGGCACCATTCTCGAGCAGCTGGCCTCGGCCACCGCTGTACTGACCGATGACGAGATGGAGCTGGGCGTCTGCCTGGTGGATATCGGCAGTGGTACCGCCGATATCGCCATCTTCACCGAGGGCGCGATCCGCTATACCGCGGTGATTCCGGTGGCCGGCGACCAGGTGACCAATGACATTGCCATGGCCCTGCGTACCCCGACCCAGTATGCCGAGGAGATCAAGATCCGCTATGCCTGTGCGCTGGCCAAGCTGACCCATCCGGACGAGACCATCAAGGTGCCCAG
>CAZKTB010000048.1:4929-10089 GCA_964555485.1 uncultured Thiopseudomonas sp.
GTGGGCCTGCTGATTTATGGCCTGAACAAACAGAAAGACGGCGCGCCGGCCGAGCACGGCGAGCCGGTGAAAGACAGCAACAAGCCATCGGCGATGCAGCGCATCCGCCGCTGGGTACAGAACAACTTTTAATTAAAAACAGCCGGCCCGACCGGCGAACCCGAGAAGGTGAGGAGAGCACTATGTTCGATTTAGTAGACCAGACCAGCAAAAGCGCAGTCATCAAGGTAGTGGGTGTTGGCGGTGGCGGCGGCAACGCCGTAAACCACATGATCAACAACAGCATTGAAGGCGTCGAGTTCATCTGTGCCAACACGGATGCGCAGGCGCTGCAGAGCGTTGGTTCGCGCACCGTGCTGCAACTGGGCACCAGTGTGACCAAAGGGCTTGGTGCAGGTGCCAATCCCGAGGTTGGCCGCCAGGCAGCTGAAGAGGACCGCGAGCGCATCATCGAGGTGCTTGAAGGTGCCGACATGGTGTTCATCGCTACCGGCATGGGTGGTGGTACCGGTACAGGTGCAGCTCCCGTCATTGCCCAGGTAGCCAAGGACCTTGGCATCCTGACCGTGGCCATTGTCACCCGTCCTTTCCCGTTCGAGGGCAAGCGCCGCCAGCAGATTGCCGACGCCGGCATCCGCGAGCTGGGTGAGCATTGCGACTCGCTGATCACCATTCCCAACGAGAAGCTGCTGACCATCCTGGGCAAGGATGCCAGCCTGCTCAGTGCCTTTGCCAAGGCCGACGACGTACTGGCCGGTGCCGTACGCGGCATTTCCGACATCATCAAGCGCCCGGGCATGATCAACGTCGACTTTGCCGACGTGCGTACCGTGATGAGCGAGATGGGCATGGCGATGATGGGTACTGGTCGTGCCAGCGGTCCGAACCGCGCCCGTGAAGCAACCGAGGAGGCCATCCGCAATCCGCTGCTGGATGACGTTAACCTGCAGGGTGCCCGCGGTATCCTGGTCAACATCACCTCGGGTCCCGACCTGTCAATCGGTGAGTACTCCGAAGTGGGCGAGATCATCGAGGAATACGCCACCGAAGAAGCCATCGTCAAGGTGGGTACCGCCATCGATCCGGACATGCGTGACGAGCTGCATGTCACCGTAGTGGTCACCGGTCTGAACAGCCGTGCCGAAAAGCCGGTCAAGGTGATCGACAACACAGTTGTTGCTGGCCAG
The DNA here is from genome assembly GCA_964555485.1 of uncultured Thiopseudomonas sp. Classification (GTDB taxonomy): domain Bacteria; phylum Pseudomonadota; class Gammaproteobacteria; order Pseudomonadales; family Pseudomonadaceae; genus Thiopseudomonas. The sequence continues at coordinate 6,117 of CAZKTB010000048.1, forward strand.
GCTGCGGATGCAGTTGCCGGTACCGCGGTAGCAGGCAAGGTGGTTGGTGGCGAGCAGTTCACCGGCGACTACAGCAACTTTGATCAGCCGGCTTACCGCCGCAAGGCGGCAGCTACCGCTGACACTGCCCAGCAACAGGAAGAGCTGGACTATCTGGACATTCCGGCGTTCCTGCGCCGCCAGGCAGACTAGGCTGCTGGAATCCGGTAGCGCGGTTTCTCTATTGAGGTGGCATCTGTTAAGATGCCGCCAATTGAAAACCATTCGCAATAATTTGATTACAGCGGCTCATTCGGCATGATCAGACAACGTACTTTGAAAAACACCATCAGGGCCACAGGAATTGGCTTGCACTCGGGCGAAAAGATCTATCTGACGCTCAAGCCGGCCCCGGTTGACACCGGCATCGTATTTCGCCGCATGGATCTTGATCCTGTGGTAGAAATCCGCGCCCTGGCCGACAACGTGGGTGAAACCACCATGTCGACCACGCTGGTCAACGGAGAGGTCAAGGTGGATACGGTCGAGCACCTGCTGTCGGCCATGGCCGGGCTGGGTATCGACAATGCCTATGTGGAGCTGTCAGCTCCCGAAGTGCCGATCATGGATGGCAGCGCAGGACCTTTCGTGTTCCTGCTGCAGTCGGCCGGTCTTGAAGACCAGGATGCACCCAAGGAATTCATCCGCATTCTGCGTGAAGTCAGCGTCAGCGATGGCGAGAAGAAGGCCACCTTTGTGCCTTTTGACGGCTTCAAGGTCAGCTTCGAGATCGACTTCGACCACCCGGTGGTGGCCGGTCGTACCCAGGTTGCCAGTGTGGATTTCTCCAGCACCTCTTTCGTCAAGGAAGTCAGTCGTGCCCGTACCTTCGGTTTCATGCGTGACATCGAGTACCTGCGTGCACATAACCTGGCGCTGGGCGGCAGTCTGGAAAACGCCATCGTGGTCGATGAGGATGCAGTGCTCAACGAAGACGGTCTGCGCTACGAGGACGAGTTCGTCAAGCACAAGATCCTGGATGCCATTGGCGACCTCTATCTGCTTGGCAAGAGCCTGATTGGCGAGTTCCGTGGCTACAAGTCGGGTCATGCGCTGAACAATCAGCTGTTGCGTGAGCTGCTGAATCAGCCGGACGCCTGGGAAGTGGTTACCTTCGAGGACGCTTCCACGGCACCAATTTCCTACATGCGACCTGCTGCGTCGCAATAACGCGGCAAACCTTCTCAAATTTGGCCACCTGCATGCAGGTGGCTTTTTTGTATCTGCCGCTGCCATTCTTGATTATTCACCGCTGCCGCTGATGGCACTCTTTGCCTTATACTGTGCACCGTATCTGTCTGACCTGCCTTTGGAGCATCCCATGTCCGTAGAAGAAATCCGTCATCCGCTGATCCGCCACAAGCTTGGCCTGATGCGTCGCGCCGATCTTAGCACCAAGAACTTTCGTGAGCTGGCCCAGGAAATCGGCACATTGCTGACCTATGAGGCAACCAAGGATCTGCCGCTGGAAAGCTACAGCATCGAAGGCTGGGATGGTGATGTCGAGGTGGAGAAAATTGCCGGTAAGAAAATCACCGTAGTACCCATTCTACGCGCCGGCATCGGCATGCTGGACGGCGTGCTCAGCCTGATTCCCGGGGCCAAGGTCAGCGCGGTTGGCGTGGTACGTAACGAGGAAACCCTGCAGGCGCAAACCTATCTGGAAAAACTGGCACCGGACATGCACTCGCGTCTGGCGCTGATCATCGACCCCATGCTGGCAACCGGCAACTCCATGGTGGCCACCATTGATCTGCTGAAAAAGGCCGGCTGCCGTGAGATTCGTGCCATGGTACTGGTGGCGGCACCGGAAGGGCTTGAAGTGCTGCACAAGAGTCACCCGGACGTGAAGGTATATACGGCTTCGGTTGACCAGGGGCTGAACAGCAAGGGCTACATCATTCCTGGCCTGGGTGATGCCGGCGACCGTATTTTCGGTACCAAGCAAAAGGACAACTGATCATGCAGGATCAGATGCAGAACAGCCTGCCACGCCAGCTGCTGGCTGGTGCGCAGATGCTGTTTGTAGCTTTTGGCGCCCTGGTGCTGATGCCGCTGATTACCGGCATGGACCCGAATGTGGCGCTGTTCACAGCCGGTATCGGCACCCTGTTGTTTCAGCTGGTGACCGGACGTCAGGTGCCGGTGTTCCTGGCATCGAGCTTTGCTTTCATTGCTCCCATCCTGGCAGCCAAAACCGCTTTCGGCATGCCGGCCGTGATGGGCGGCATCATCGCCGCCGGCATGATGTATGTGCTGCTCAGTCTGGCGGTGCAGTTGCGTGGTGCAGGTTTTATCGAGCGCTTGCTGCCACCGGTGGTGATTGCGCCGGTGATCATGTGCATCGGTCTGGCGCTGTCGCCGACGGCGGTCAACATGGCCATGGGCAAGTCCGGTGACGGCGGCACCCAGCTGATCGAATACAGCACGGCGATGATCATCTCCATGTCGGCCCTGTTCAGCACTCTGGCAGTCGCGGTACTGGGGCGTGGCCTGTTCCGGCTGGTGCCGATTCTGGCCGGCATCATTGTCGGTACGGTACTGTCGCTGGCTTTTGGCGTCATTGATACCGCAGCCATTGCCGCTGCGCCCTGGCTGGCGATGCCGGCTTTCGTGGCGCCGGAGTTTCATCTGGGCGCCATCCTGTACATGCTGCCAGTGGCGCTGGCGCCTGCCATCGAGCATATTGGCGGCATCGTTGCCATCGGCAGCGTAACTGGCAAGAACTACATCCAGGAGCCCGGCCTGCAGCGCACATTGCTCGGCGACGGGCTGGCGACTTCTGCCGCCGGTCTGCTTGGTGGCCCGCCAAATACCACCTATGCGGAAGTTACAGGTGCAGTGATGCTGACCCGCAACTTCAACCCGGTAATCATGACCTGGGCCGCGGTGTTTGCCATTGTGCTGGCCTTCATCGGCAAGTTTGGCGTGGCATTGCAGAGCATTCCGGTGCCGGTGATGGGCGGCATCCTGTGTCTGCTGTTCGGCTCGATTGCGGTGGTGGGACTCAATACGCTGATTCGCCAGCAGGTGGATCTGTCCGAGCCGCGCAACCTGATCATAGTGTCGGTTACCCTGGTGTTCGGTATTGGCGGCATGGTCATTGGCAGTGGCGACTTCGCACTGTCGGGCATTTCCCTTTGTGCCATTGCCGCCCTGTTGCTGAATCTGGTGTTGCCGCGCAGCCTGCCCTGATCTGTGCAGATCATGACTGGCGGCTATGTTAGACTTGCGCGCGTATTTTTCTCGGAATTGCGGATATGACAGATAATTTGCAACACATCAAGCAGGTCATGGACGAGGCTGACTGCCTGTACAGTCAGGAAGAGGTGGACGCCAGCATCGGGCGGGTAGCAGAGGAAATCAGCACAGCGTTGCATGACAGCAACCCGGTCGTGTTCTGCGTCATGAACGGCGGGCTGATTTTTTCCGGCCAGCTGTTGACCAGGCTGAATTTCCCGTTGGAGCAGTCCTATCTGCATGCAACGCGTTATCGCAACCAGACCCGGGGTGGCGACCTGTTCTGGAAGGCCAAGCTGGAGGTTTCGTTCATTGATCGCGACGTGCTGATCGTGGATGACATTCTTGACGAAGGCCATACCCTGATGGCCATCATCGACTTCTGCAAGCATGCGGGCGCACGCAATGTGTATACCGCTGTACTGCTCGACAAGCAGCACGAGCGCAAGGCGGACCCTTCGTTCAAGGCCGACTTTGTCGGTATCGAATGTGAGGATCGCTATGTGTTCGGTTACGGCATGGATTACAAGGGCTACTGGCGTAATGCGGCTGGTATTTATGCCGTGAAGGGGATGTAGATTTATATTGTGTTTGCATCTCTGGGGTATGGATTGCGCAAACACGCCGCAAGTACGTCCCTGTAGGCTCCGCAACGCCATCCCTGGCGTTGCAGGGTTTGCTCCACCCATACCCC
>CAZKTB010000049.1:0-9944 GCA_964555485.1 uncultured Thiopseudomonas sp.
ACCTCGCTGCGCAGGGCCTTGAGCCGTTCTTTCTGGCGCACGCCGAAGCGGTGTTCCTCGTCGATGATGACCAGGCCGAGGTTGTCGAACTTGACGTCATCCTGCAGCAGCTTGTGGGTGCCGATGACGATATCCAGCTTGCCTTCCGCCAACTGGGCCAGTGCTGCCTTGGTGTCCTTGGCACTGCTGAAACGGCTCATCACTTCCACCTTTACCGGCCAGTCGGCAAAGCGGTCGCGGAAGCTGTTGTAGTGCTGTTGGGCCAGCAATGTTGTGGGGACCAGTACCGCCACCTGCTTGCCGCTGTGCACGGCAATGAAAGCGGCGCGCATGGCCACTTCGGTTTTGCCGAAACCGACGTCGCCACAGATCAGACGGTCCATCGGGGTGCCAGCCAGCATGTCGCGGCGTACGGCATCGATGGCAACTTGCTGGTCGGGAGTTTCCTCGTAAGGGAAGGCGGCGCTGAAGCTGGCGTAGTCGGCTCCCGGGTTGCCGAAGGCAAAACCCTTGCGGGCCGCACGGCGGGCATAGATGTCCAGCAACTCGGCGGCAACGTCACGCACCTGTTCGGCAGCCTTGCGCTTGGCCTTGCTCCACTGGTCCGAGCCGAGGCGATGTAGCGGTGCACCATCATCATCGCTGCCGCTGTAGCGGGCGATCAGGTGCAGGTGGGCAACAGGTACATAGAGCTTGGCCTGCTCGGCATATTCCAGCTGCAAAAACTCGGTGGCCTGGCCGTCAACGGTCAGGGTGGTCAGGCCAAGATAGCGGCCGACACCATGGTCGATGTGCACTACTGGCGCGCCTTCACGCAGCTCGGTCAGATTACGGATCACCAGCTCGCTGGCGTGTTCGTTGGCCTTGTCGCGGCGTTGGCGCTGACTGATACGCTGGCCGAGCAGGGCGCTTTCCGGGATCACTGCCAGCTTGTCCAGCAGCAGGCCTTCGGTCAGGGGCGCCACGCTGATGCACAGCGGTTCGTTGCTGGCGAGGAACTCCGGCCAGCTGGCCACTTCACGGGGCCTGAGCTCGATGCGCTCCAGCAGCTCGAGCAGAATCTCTCGGCGACCGGCGGTTTCTGCAGTGAACAGGATGCGGCCCTCAAAGCCTTCGGTGAACGACTGCAAACCGGCCAGCGGCTGATTGGCACGGGCGTTCAGGGTCAGGTCGGGAAGGGGTGCAACCGGCAGATTGGTGCGGCCGACGCCTGCTTCAGCAGCGCGCTGGTCCAGTTCGATGCGCGGGTGTCGCTTGATGTTGGCAAAGAAGTCTTCAACCGGCAGGAACAGCTCGGCAGGTGGCAGCAGTGGGCGTTCGATGTCGCCACAGAGGTCTTCATGGCGGCTACGCACATCCTGCCAGAAGCTGTTGGCGGCCTGCTCGATGCCGGGCAGGGTGAACAGCAGGCAGTCGTCCGGCAGATAGCTGAACAGGGTGGCGGTTTGCTCGAAAAACAACGGCAGGTAGATCTCGATGCCGCTGGCCAGAATGCCGTTGCTGATATCCTGGAAGATCGGGCAGCGGCGGAAGTCGGTATCGAAGCGCTCGCGGAAGCGGTTGCGAAAGTCCGTGCGACTCTGACTGTCAAAGGGAAACTCGCGTGCCGGCAATAGCTGGATGCTGTCGACCTTGTCGATGGAGCGCTGGGTTTCAGGGTCGAAGGTGCGCAGGGTCTCGATTTCGTTATCGAACAGGTCGATCCGGTAGGGCTGTTCGCTGCCCATGGGGTAGAGGTCCAGCAGCGAGCCGCGCACGGCAAACTCGCCATGTTCGTAAACGGTATCGACGCAGTGGTAGCCGGCGGCCTGCAGCTGGCCGCGCATGCTGTCGATGTCCAGGGTCTGACCGGTATCCAGCATCAGGCTGCCGCCAAGCAAAAACTCTTTTGGGGCCAGCCGTTGCAGTGCGGTGCTCACCGGCACGATCAGCACGCCATGCTGCATCTGCGGCAGCTGGTACAGGGCGGCGATGCGCTGGGAGATGATGTCCTGGTGCGGCGAAAACAGATCGTAAGGCAGGATTTCCCAGTCGGGGAACAGCACTACCGGCAGGTCGGGAGCGAAAAAGCCCAGTTCATCCTGCAAGATTCGTGCATTCTGGCTGTTATCGGTAATCAGCACGCTGAGCTGCTTTTGCCCGGCGGTGGCCAGGGCCAGCAGCAGGCTGCGGGATGAGCCATGCAGGCTATGCCAGGTTTGTTTGCCGGAAGCTTGCGGAAGTTTTGGTACTGCAGGTAGGGACACGGGATGGGCCTTGATTGGTCAGCAAAGCGGTAAATTGTAACCAGCAAGCCGGCTATCGGCCAGCGCTAGCAGCCGCTTTATAAGTACCTTGCAGCAGATGCAGAGGGTGTAGCAGGTTGCCAAGACTTGCCGGTTTGCTGCGTAACAAGGATAATGTAGTCCCTTTTCAAATCTCACTACGGGTATTTCACGTGACTGAAAAAACAGAACAGTGCCTGCGCGACTGGATTGAGCGCGAGACATTAGCCGAATCCATGATTCCCCTGATTGGTCAGTTGTACCGCAACAATAACGTGATCACATCCATCTACGGCCGCGGTCTGATCAACCGTTCCGTGATTGCCATCCTCAAGGCGCACCGTTCCGCCCGCCACCGCGTGGGTAACGATGACCTGCAGGTGCGTGATACCTATCCGGTTATCGAGGCCATGAGCAAGCTGGACCTGGGTGCCGCTTCGGTTGACCTGGGCAAGCTGGCGGTCAAGTACAAGACTGAAGGCAACGGCCGCAGCATGGACGAGTTCGTGCGCGCCGAGCTGGCCGATGTAGTGGGCAAACGCAGCGAAAACAAACATCAGGGTACTGATGTGGTGCTGTACGGTTTTGGCCGTATCGGCCGCCTGCTGGCACGTATCCTGGTTGACCGCGTAGGTGCCGGCGAAGGCCTGCGTCTGCGTGCAGTGGTTGTACGCAAGGGTGCCGACAACGACCTGATGAAGCGTGCCAGCCTGCTGCGTCGTGACTCGGTGCACGGCTCCTTCAAGGGCACCATCGTTGTTGACGAAGAAAACAATGCCCTGAATATCAATGGCAACCTGGTCAAGTTCATCTATTCCAACGATCCGAGCACCGTTGATTACACCCAGTACGGCATCAAGGATGCACTGCTGGTGGACAACACCGGTCGCTGGCGCGATGCCGAAGGCCTTGGCCAGCACCTGAGCCGCCCGGGTATTTCCCGCGTGCTGCTGACCGCGCCCGGCAAGGGCGACATGAAGAACATCGTTCACGGTATCAACCACAAGGACATCACCGACGAAGACAAGATCATCTCGGCTGCGTCCTGTACCACCAACGCCATCGTGCCGGTGCTGAAAGCCATGAACGACAAGTTCGGTATCGTCAATGGTCACGTGGAAACCGTCCACTCTTACACCAACGACCAGAACCTGATCGACAACTTCCACAAAGGCAGCCGTCGTGGTCGTGCCGCCGCGCTGAACATGGTCATCACCGAGACCGGTGCCGCTACAGCTGCAGCCAAGGCGCTGCCGTTCCTGGAGGGCAAGCTGACCGGTAATGCCATCCGTGTGCCGACCCCCAACGTGTCCATGGCTATTCTGAGCCTGAACCTGGAGAAAAGCACCGATCGTGACGAGGTCAACGAGTACCTGCGCCAGATCGCCATGCACTCCGATCTGCAGAAGCAGATCGACTACGTGGCTTCCCAGGAAGTGGTTTCCACTGACTTCGTCGGCTCGCGTCATGCCGGTGTGGTGGACTCAAAAGCCACTATCTGTACCGATAATCGCGTAATTCTCTACGTTTGGTACGATAACGAGTACGGTTATAGCCACCAGGTGGTGCGTGTACTGGAGGAGATCTCCGGTGTACACCCGCCCGTGTTTCCAGGCTGATAACCACCGCTGAAAGGGGCGGAGTCGCAATAAGCGGGTTTCTGCCCTGAAAGCGGTCAATAATTGCGCACAGCTAGCGCGCAATGTCAAGGGAGCCTTTCGGCTCCCTTTTTTATATTCTTGATTTTTTGAGCGTTTTTTGAGGATTTCCCGAGAAAGTTTTGCTTTTCACTGGAAACTTGGACCGGTAGGTCTCTATAATGGCGCGGATAAATCTAGGGGTCGCCGGATGCTTGTTGCATGCCGCCTTGCGCCATGAAGTTCAGCAGGTGCCGGTTGATGAATGATCAATTAACAACGTGGTTAGGCTACCTATGATCAAAATAAAGCGTGGGCTTGATTTGCCCATGGTGGGTGCGCCGGAGCGGCTAATTGACGCGGCTCAGGCAGTGCGCAGCGTTGCACTCATAGGCTTCGACTATAACGGGATGAAGCCAACGATGCATGTGCATGAAGGTGACCGGGTCAAGCTGGGGCAAGTCCTGTTCGAGGACAAGAAAACACCTGGTGTTTTCTTTACTGCACCCGGTGCTGGCGTGGTCAAGGAAATCAACAGGGGCGAACGCCGGGTATTCCAGTCACTGGTAATTGAACTGGATGGGGACGAACAGGAAACTTTCAACCAGTATCCTGCCGATCAACTGGCTGGCCTCACTGACGAGCAGGTACGCGAGAACCTGCAGAAGTCCGGTCTCTGGACCGCACTGCGCACCCGTCCTTATTCGAAAGTTCCGGCAGTGGATTCCACTCCCGGCTCCATCTTCGTCACCGCCATCGACACCAACCCCCTGGCCGGCGACCCTGCCATGGTCATTGCCGAATACGCTGACGACTTCAAAAACGGTTTGCAGGTTCTGTCCCGCTTCGCCAAGGTGTTCCTGTGCAAGGCCGATGGCGTCAGCCTGCCCGGTGAAGACGTTGCCGGTGTTCAGACCGAAGCCTTTGACGGTCCTCACCCTGCCGGTCTGCCGGGTACTCACATCCACTTCCTGGATCCGGTGAACGCCACGCGTACCGTTTGGCAAATTGGCTACCAGGACGTGATTGCCGTGGGCAAGCTGTTCACTACTGGCCAGCTCTGGGTTGAGCGCGTGGTGTCACTGGCAGGTCCGGTGGTCAAGAAGCCGCGTCTGGTCAAGACCCGTCTGGGTGCCAATCTGGGCGAGCTGGTGGCTGGCGAGTTGCAGGACGGTGAAAATCGCCGCATTTCCGGCTCCGTGTTCGGTGGTCGCACCGCACGCAATACCTGTGATTATCTTGGTCGTTACCATGTTCAGGTCAGCTGTCTGGCCGAGGGTCGCGAGCGCGAGATGCTTCACTACCTGCGTGCCGGCGTCAACAAGCACTCGATCCTGAACATCTTCATCTCCAAGCTGAGCGGCGGCAAGAAGTTTGCCTTCAATACCAGCAGCAACGGCAGCGCCCGTGCCATGGTTCCGGTTGGCAACTACGAATCCGTGATGCCACTGGATATCCTGCCGACCCAGCTGCTGCGCTCCCTGATCGTCGGTGATACCGAAATGGCCCAGAACCTGGGTTGTCTGGAGCTGGATGAGGAAGACTTGGCGCTGTGCAGCTATGTCTGTGCTGGCAAGTACGAGTACGGCCCGATCCTGCGGGACAACTTAACGCGCATCGAGGTGGAGGGGTAATCCATGGGTCTTCGCTCATTTCTCGACAAGATCGAACATAATTTCGAAAAAGGCGGCAAGTACGAAAAATGGTATGCGCTCTATGAAGCGCTTGATACCTTCATGTACAAGCCGGCCGATGTAACCAAAACCACTGCCCACGTGCGCGACGGCATCGACCTCAAGCGCATGATGATCACCGTATGGCTCTGTGCCTTCCCGGCCATGTTCTTCGGCATGTGGAACATCGGCTACCAGGCCAACCAGGTGTTTGCGGCAAGTCCCGAGCTGCTGGCAGCGCAGGAAGGCTGGCGCTTTGCCCTGACCGGCATGCTGGCAGGCTTTGATCCGAACAGTATCTGGGACAACATGATCCAGGGTGCCACCTGGTTCCTGCCCATTTACATCGTGACCTTTGCTGCAGGTATTTTCTGGGAAATCCTGTTTGCCACCATTCGCAAGCATGAAGTCAACGAAGGTTTCTTCGTCAGCTCCATCCTGTTTGCCCTGATCGTTCCACCAAGCATTCCCCTGTGGCAGGTTGCCATCGGTATCAGCTTCGGTGTGGTGATCGGTAAAGAGGTGTTTGGCGGTACCGGCAAGAACTTCCTCAACCCTGCACTGGTAGGTCGCGCCTTCCTGTTCTTCGCCTATCCTGCTGATATCTCTGGTGACGCGGTCTGGACTGCAGTGGACGGCTTTGCCGGCGCCACCAGCCTGAGCGTGGTTTCCGCTGGCGGCATGCAGGCACTGAGTGATCAGGGTCTGAGCTGGATGGATGCCTTCCTCGGCTTCATGCCCGGTTCCATTGGTGAAACCAGTACCCTGGCGATCTTCATCGGTGGCGGTATCCTGGTAATGACGCGTATCGCTTCATGGCGCATCGTGGCTGGCGTAATGCTTGGCATGATTGCCCTGAGCACGCTGTTCAACATGATCGGTTCCGAAACCAACCCGATGTTTGCCATGCCCTGGTACTGGCACATGGTTGTGGGCGGCTTCGCCTTCGGTATGCTGTTCATGGCGACTGACCCTGTGTCCGCATCCATGACCAATACCGGCAAGTGGATTTTCGGTGCCCTGATCGGCGTGATGGTGGTAATGATCCGTGTGGTCAACCCCGCATTCCCTGAAGGCATGATGTTGGCCATCCTGTTTGCCAACCTCTGTGCACCACTGATTGACCACTTTGTTGTTCAGGCCAATATCAAGCGGAGGCTGGCACGCAATGTCTAGTAGAAAAGATACAACCGTAGGCACGCTGACGGTCGCTCTGGTCGTTTGTCTGGTGTGCTCCATTTTCGTTGCCGGTGCAGCGGTTGCCCTGCGCCCGACCCAGGCGGCCAACAGCCTTCTGGACAAGCAGCGCAGCATCCTGGCCATTGCCGGCCTGGGTGACAGCAGCCTGACCGGTGAGCAGGTTCGCAACATGTTCGACGGACGCATCCAGGCCCGCCTGGTCGACCTTGAAGAAGGCGTCTATTCGGACAAGTTCGATCCGCTGACCTTTGACCATGTCGCTTCCGCGAAAGATCCTGCCCTGTCCAAGAAGCTGGACGGCAAGGAAGACATCGCGTCCATCAAGCGTCGTGAGCGTTACGCCACTGTTTATGTGGTCGAGGAAAACAACCAGTTGGATACCCTGATCATCCCGGTCCGCGGTTACGGTCTCTGGTCCACCCTGCATGGCTTCATTGCCGTCAAGGGCGACCTGAACACTGTTACCGGCTTCGGCTTCTATGAGCATGCCGAAACACCAGGACTTGGTGGCGAGGTGGACAACCCGCTGTGGCGCGCGTTGTGGCCTGGCAAGGAAGTTTTTGATGACAGCGGCAAGCCTGCCTTGCACGTCATCAAGGGCAACGTTGACCGCTCAAGTCCTGCGGCAAAAAATCAGATTGACGGCATTGCTGGTGCAACACTGACCAGTAACGGTGTCAACCATCTGTTGGATTACTGGCTGGGCGAGAACGGCTTTGGTCCGTTCATCAACCGCCTGCGTAAAGGGGAGGCATAACCAATGGCTGAGCCAACCATCAAGGGCGTGTTGCTTGATCCTATTTTCAACAACAACCCCATCGGCCTGCAGATCCTGGGTATCTGTTCTGCACTGGCTGTTACTTCCAACCTGAATACTGCTGTCGTCATGTCCATTGCACTGACGTTGGTAACAGGTTTCTCCGGTCTGTTCATCTCGATGATCCGCTCGCAGATCCCCAACTCGATCCGAATGATCGTGCAGATGGTGATCATTGCCTCGCTGGTAATCGTGGTAGACCAGTTCCTCAAGGCCTATGCCTACGGACTGTCCAAGCAGCTGTCGGTATTCGTCGGCCTGATCATCACCAACTGTATCGTGATGGGCCGTGCCGAAGCCTTCGCCATGTCCAACCCGCCCGTGCTGTCGTTCTTTGACGGTATCGGTAACGGTCTGGGTTACAGTGCGATGCTGATCATCCTGGGTATCGTCCGCGAGCTGTTCGGTTCCGGCAAGCTGATGGGCGTAACCATCCTCCAGACCATCAACGATGGTGGCTGGTATCTGCCAAACGGCATGCTGCTGCTGCCACCGTCCGCGTTCTTCCTGATCGGTCTGATCATCTGGGCGCTGCGTATGTGGAAGCGTGAGCAGATCGAAGATGCTGAATTCGTCATGGCTGCGAATAGCGTTGAGAAGGAGGCCTACTAATGGAACACTATTTGAGCCTGCTGGTTAAGGCCATTTTCATTGAAAACATGGCGCTGGCTTTCTTCCTGGGTATGTGTACTTTCATTGCACTGTCCAAGAAGGTTGAAACCGCCATTGGCCTGGGTATTGCGGTGGTTGTGGTACAGACCATTACCGTTCCTGCCAACAACCTGATCTACACCTACTTGCTGAAAGATGGTGCACTGGCCTGGGCCGGTCTGCCGGATGTGGATCTGAGCTTCCTTGGTCTGCTGAGCTACATTGGCGTTATTGCCGCCATCGTGCAGATCCTGGAAATGCTGCTGGACAAGTACGTTCCCGCACTTTACAACGCACTGGGTGTGTTCCTGCCGCTGATTACCGTGAACTGCGCCATCATGGGTGGCACCCTGTTCATGGTTGAGCGTGACTACGACCTGGCCGAGAGTGTGGTTTACGGACTGGGCTCCGGCTTCTCCTGGGCCCTGGCAATTGCCTTGCTGGCAGCCATTCGCGAGAAGCTGAAGTACAGTGACATTCCTGCAGGTCTGCAGGGGCTGGGCATTACCTTCATTACCATTGGCCTGATGTCCCTTGGTTTCATGTCCTTCTCCGGCGTACAACTCTAAGGAGCAGTGAATAATGAGTTTCGAAGTCTTTTTGGCCATCGGAATGTTCACCGCCATTGTTCTGGCACTGGTGGTGATCATCCTGATTGCGCGCGCCAAGCTGGTTTCCAGCGGCGATGTCAGCATTCTGATCAATGGTGAGCGTACGATAACCGTACCTGCCGGCGGCAAGCTGCTGCAGACGCTGGCCGCGCAGAATATCTTCCTGTCATCCGCCTGTGGTGGTGGTGGTACCTGTGGTCAGTGTGACTGTCGGGTGCTCGAGGGTGGCGGCGACATGCTGCCGGCCGAAGGCAGCCACTTTAACCGCCGTCAAGCTCGTGAGGGCTGGCGTTTGTCCTGTCAGGTAAACGTCAAGCAGGATATGGAGATCCAGATCCCCGAAGAAGTCTTCGGTGTGAAGAAGTGGGAATGCACCGTGGGCTCCAACCCCAACGTGGCCACCTTCATCAAGGAGCTGACCCTGGTACTGCCCGAGGGCGAGGACGTCAACTTCCGCGCCGGCGGCTATGTGCAGCTGGAGTGCCCGCCACACCGTGTCGAGTACAAGGATTTTGACATCGAGGAGAAATTCCACGAGGACTGGGACAAGTTCAACATCTGGCGCTATGTGTCCGATGTGAAGGAGACCACCATTCGTGCCTACTCCATGGCCAACTACCCTGAAGAAAAGGGCATGGTCAAGTTCAACATCCGTATCGCCACTCCGCCACCCGGCCGTGACGAGATTCCTCCCGGCATCATGTCTTCCTATGTGTTCAGCCTGAAAGAGGGCGACAAGGTGACAGTGTACGGTCCCTTCGGTGATTTCTTCGCCAAGGATACCGATGCCGAGATGGTCTTCATCGGTGGTGGTGCCGGTATGGCACCGATGCGTTCGCACATCTTCGACCAGCTCAAGCGCCTGAAGTCCAAGCGCAAGATCAGCTTCTGGTACGGAGCGCGTTCGCTGCGTGAAGCCTTCTATGTTGACGAGTACGACATGCTGCAGGAGGAGAACGAAAACTTCACCTGGCATCTGGCTCTGTCCGACCCTCTGGAAGAGGACAACTGGACCGGCCTGCAGGGCTTCATCCACAACGTGCTCTACGAGAACTATCTCAAGGACCACCCGGCACCGGAGGACTGCGAGT
>CAZKTB010000050.1:0-1171 GCA_964555485.1 uncultured Thiopseudomonas sp.
ATCGACCTGCACCGTCAGGTGGTGTCCATGGTGGCAGCCGATGGCGTATTCCAGCGTGTGCTGGCCGAGAGCGCACTGCTAAACCGTCCGCCACTGGGCGGGCTATTCCGCAACTTTACCCTGAGCAAGAAAGGCGCCGAAAAAGACAGCCTCGACCTCAAGGTCAAGGGTCTCGCGCCCTTCGTGGAAAGCGTGCGGGTACTGGCGCTGAGCCAGGGCATCGAGGCCACCAGCACACTGGAGCGCATCCGCCAGCTGGTCGGTCGCGGCATCATCGAGCGTCTGGATGGTGATGCCTATGCCGAGGCTTATCACTTCATCCAGCTGATCCGCATGCAGCACCACCAGCAGCAGGCGGCCCAGGGGCTGGCCTACAGCAACCTGATCTACCCGGATGAACTGAATACCCTTGACCGTCGTATCCTGCGCGAGTCATTCCGTCAGGCCCAGCGTATCCAGAGCAGCCTGACACTGCGGTACCAGCTATGAGCCTGTTGAAGTGGCTCAGGCGCAAGCCCGAGGTGGATCCGCGGGATCTGCAGCGGCTGTCCGGAGTGCCGGCGGCACTTGTGCCCGGTGAGCAGCCGCTGGCCACGCAGCGCTTTGTCGTGGTCGACCTGGAGGCCACCGGGCTGAATACCGGTCGCGACAAGATCCTCAGTATTGGTGCAGTCACGGTTGAGGGCAGCGCCATTCATATGGGACAGCAGTTCGAACGCACGCTCAAACGCCGCGAGGTCAAGGTTAACGAGGCGGTGCTGATTCACCAGATCGCGCCCAGCGAGCTGGCCACCGGCATACGCCCGAAAACCGCGTTGCTGGATTTTCTCGACTTTGTTGGCGACAGCCCGCTGGTGGCCTTCCATGCCGATTTTGACCAGCGCCTGCTGCAGCGTGAACTGAAGGATTTTTTCAGTTATCAGTTCAGGCACACGTTTTTCGATCTGGCCGAAGTGGCGCCTATGCTCAATCCCGAGCATGGCATGCGCCAACCGCGGATGGATGACTGGATAGAGTTTTTCGGGCTCAGTGTAATGCAGCGCCACAACGCCTGCGCCGATGCCCTGGCCACTGCCGAGCTGCTGCTGATTTTGATCAAGCAGGCAGCGAAGCAGGAAATTACCACATTGAAACAGCTGGATACCGCCCTGCAAAACTGGCGCCGCCGCCA
>CAZKTB010000050.1:1271-8366 GCA_964555485.1 uncultured Thiopseudomonas sp.
GGTTCGAATTTATTCGAACACATGGTGCTTTGTAGGAGGGGCTTGCCCCCGACAGATTTTATACTTTCTCAGGGGCAAGCCCCCTTCGTACACAAAGCGGCTCGCAGGTATTGTGCGAATGAATTCGCACCTACAGGTTTGTCCTTATCTGCATCATCATCGATGCCCCATCTCGTCATCACCGTGCTTGGCACGGTGATCTCTCTGGTCTGTTGTGCATAATGATGGAAATCACCCGGTCGTTGCCGGGCGATGACGGTGCTTCACCGTGTTTTCGCCCACGAATAAATTCGCCGTTTTAGCCCCACTGTTCCATATACTGGTCAAAGTCCATCTGTGGCTCGGCCTCGATGGCTTGCTGGCTGGCGATGGAGTCTTCTGCCAGCTGGCGGTAGTGGGCCTGGGTGGCTTCGTCCAGTGGCGTGCTGCGCAGTTGTTCGGCGTGCTCACGGCTCAGCTGCAGTGCCAGCTCGGCAAAGCTGCAGCTGCGTTTTTGCATCTCTTCCAGCACGCGGGCTGAAGGTGTCAGGCTGGCGTCGTCCAGACGTGCGCGCTGTGGTGCCAGGCTCTTCACATGCCCGTCGGTGCCATAGGCCTGGTCGAGCAGCTGGGCGCAGGGCTGAATGGCATCCAGCAGCTGGCGGCCCCAGTCGGCCAGCGCAATCTTCTGGCCATTGTCGTCAACCAGCTGCAGGCCCGGCTCGCGGCCACGGTTGACCACGTCCATGAAGTTCTGGCGAATTTGCGGGCAGTCATTGCCGGCAAACAGCGGGCTATCTTCCATCGCGCAGTACAGCAGGAAGCTGTCCATGAAGCGTGCCTGTTCCAGGTCGATACCCAGCGGCAGGAAGGGATTGATGTCGACACAGCGGGCTTCCACGTACTGAATGCCGCGCTTGATCAGCGCCTCCACCGGACGCTCGTCACCCTCAGTGATGCGCTTGGGGCGGATGGTCGAGTAATACTCGTTCTCGATCTGGAGCACATTGGTGTTGATCTGCTGCCACTGACCATCGGCATCGTGGGTGCCCATGGCGACATAGTCGGGGTAGGGCTTGCTGACGGCATCGAGCAGACTGTCGGTGTAGTTCTGCAGGTTGTTGTAGCAGGGCGTGATGCCGGCCTGGGCGTTGCTCTGGTAGCCCAGGTCGCTCATGCGCAGGCTGGTGGCCCAGGGCAGGTAGAAGGTTTCGTCATCCAGCTGCTCAAGCTTGTGGCCCGGAATGTCACGTACAAAGCTGGCATCCACCGCCGGCGATGCACCAAACAGGTACATCAGCAGCCAGCTGTAGCGACGGAAGTTGCGGGTCAGGGCAATGTAGCGTTCGGACTGGTAGTCCTGCAGCGGCTGCGTATCACCATCGGCTTGCTGCAGGCGTGTCCACAGCGACTCGGACAGGGAAAAGTTGTAGTGAATGCCGGCAATGCACTGCATGGTCTTGCCATACCGCAGCGCCAGGCCAAGGCGGTACAGATACTTGAAACGGCCGGCGGTGGAGTCACCAAAACGGGCAATCGGAATGTCCGCTTCTGCCGGCAGGCGGCAGGGCATTGACGGGCTCCACAGCAGTTCGTCGCCCAGCACGCTGTGGGTGAAACGGTGAATCTGCTCCAGTTCGTCCAGCGTGGTGGCCGAGTCGGCATGGGCTCTGGTAATGAACTCAAGCAGCGGCTCGGCGTAGTCGGTAGTGATGCTGGCATGGGTCAGGGTCGAGCCCAGGGCCGCCGGGTGTCCGGTCAGGGCCAGGTTGCCGTTGCCGGTCACGCGCAGGGATTCACGTTCGATGCCATGCAGGCACTCACGCAGCAGGGGGTTGATGTCGCTCTGCTGCAGCTGCTGCAGACGCTGGGAATAGGTGGAATGCAAAGGAACTTCCTCGAATCACTACGGAGCCGGCTGCCACTGTACCAGTGAAGTGCTGTGGTGGCAGCCGCAGCGGTTATTTTTTCTTGATTTGGCGGGCATTGGCAAACAGGCTGGCCATGGTGCCGTTACCGGTGGCCTCGGGTTTGCTGCCGCGGGCAGGGCGTGTGGAGCGATTGCGCTCGCGGCCGGATGCCGGGCGCTCACCTGCCGGGCGGGAAACAGCCCGTTCGCCGGGCTCGTCCGACAGACGCATGCTCAGGGCGATGCGCTTGCGTGGAATATCCACCTCCATCACTTTGACCTTGACGATGTCGCCGGCCTTGACCACGGTGTGCGGATCCTGCACGAAGCGGTCGGCCAGCGCCGAGATATGTACCAGACCGTCCTGGTGCACGCCGATATCGACAAAAGCACCGAAGTTGGTGACGTTGGTCACCACGCCTTCCAGCAGCATGCTGGGCTTCAGGTCTTTCAGGTCTTCGACACCTTCCTGGAAGGCGGCGGTCTTGAACTCGGGTCGCGGGTCGCGGCCGGGCTTGTCCAGCTCGGCCAGAATGTCGGTGACGGTAGGCAGGCCGAAGGTTTCATCGGTGAACTGCTTTGGGTCGAGCTGCTTGAGAAAGCTTGAGTCGCCAATCAATGAGCGGATATCGCGGCCGGTGTTCTCGGCAATGCGTTTGACCAGCGGATAGGCTTCGGGGTGCACGGCCGAGGCGTCCAGCGGATTACTGCCGTTCATCACGCGCAAGAAACCTGCGGCGAGCTCAAAGGTTTTCGGGCCCAGACGCGGTACCTTCTTCAGCTGGCTGCGGCTGGTAAAGGCACCATGGGCATCACGAAACTCGACGATATTGCTGGCCAAAGTGCTGTTCAGGCCGGAAATGCGCGCGAGCAGCGGAGCAGAGGCGGTGTTCACATCCACACCGACGGCGTTCACACAGTCTTCCACGGTGGCATCCAGTGAGCGGGCCAGCTGTACCTGCGAGACATCGTGCTGGTACTGCCCCACACCGATGGACTTGGGATCAATCTTGACCAGCTCGGCCAGCGGGTCCTGCAGACGGCGACCGATGGAAACGGCACCACGCAGCGATACGTCCAGCTCGGGGAATTCCTTTGCCGCCAGCTCGGAGGCGGAATACACCGAAGCTCCGGCTTCGCTGACCATGATTTTCTGCATGCGCAGCTTTGGCAGGCCCTTGACCAGTTCACCGGCCAGTTTGTCGGTCTCGCGGCTGGCGGTACCGTTGCCGATGGCGATCAGCTCAACCTGATGCTGCTGGCACAGGGTACCCAGCGTGGCCAGGCTCTGGTTCCACTTGTTCTGTGGTGCGTGAGGGAAGATGGTGTCGGTAGCCAGCAGCTTGCCGGTTTCGTCCATCACAGCCACCTTGCAACCGGTACGCAGACCGGGGTCCAGCGCCAGGGTGCGACGCGGGCCGGCGGGGGCGGCCAGCAGCAGATCGTGCAGGTTACGTGCGAATACACTGATGGCCTCGGTCTCGGCCTGCTCGCGCAGACTGCCGAACAGGTCGGTTTCCAGATGGGTCGACAGCTTGATGCGCCAGGTCCAGCGCACCACCTCGGCCAGCCAGGCATCGGCGGGGCGGCCGTGATTCTCGATGCCGAACTGCTTGGCGACCATCAGCTCACAGGGGTGCATCGCAGCATCCGGCTCGCCCAGCAGCAGTGACAGGTTGAGAATGCCCTCGTTGCGGCCACGGAACATTGCCAGTGCGCGGTGTGAGGGTACTGACTTGAGCGGCTCGTCATGCTCGAAATAATCGGCGAACTTGGCACCTTCCTGCTCCTTGCCGGCAGCCACGCGGCTACTCAGTTTGGCATCGCTGTGCAAGCAGTTGCGCAGACGCTCGAGCAGGTCGGCGTCCTCGGCAAAGCGTTCCATCAGGATGTACTTGGCGCCTTCCAGTACTGCTTTGATATCGGCAAAACCATTGTCAGACTGGATAAAACGCCCGGCTTCGGTCTCGGGATTCAGTGAAGGATCGGCAAACAGTGCATCGGCCAGCTCGCCCAGACCGGCTTCAAGAGCGATCTGGCCCTTGGTGCGGCGCTTTTTCTTGTAGGGCAGGTAAAGGTCTTCCAGCCGTACCTTGGTATCGGCAGCAAGAATGTCGTTTTTCAGCTCGGCGGTCAGCTTGCCCTGCTCCTCGATGCTGGCCAGGATGCTGGCGCGGCGCTCTTCCAGCTCGCGCAGATAGCGCAGGCGCTCTTCCAGCGTACGCAGCTGGGTATCGTCCAGGCTGCCGGTCACCTCCTTGCGGTAACGGGCGATGAAGGGCACGGTGGCGCCTTCATCGAGCAGGGCGACGGCAGCCGCCACGTTGCGATCGGCTACGCCCAGCTCTTCGGCGATTTTGGCATTGATGTCGAGCATGAAAAACCTGCAGGCTTGCTTGAATGAAACCGGTAATTATAGGGCAGTGCTGCTGTTTTGAGTAGGCAGATGCTTTTCTCTGAGGGTGGCATAAAGTGTTACAGCCAATTGTAGGTGCTCATACGTTCGCACAATACCAGCGAGCTTTTTTGTGCGAAGGGGCTTGCCCCTGAGAAAGTCTGCCAAGCTGTCGGGGCAAGCTTCTCCTATAAGCAGCGTCATATGTGCGAATAAATTCGCACCTACAGGAGCAAGAGTTTTACGCATTCTGCGCCCGGAATGAACCCCTGCTCACAAAGGCTACTGCCGACAGCCGGCCTCAGCATGCATAATCAGGTTTTTTGTGGGCGCAGTGCCGGGTCGTTTGGCTGGCCGGCTGGCGCATGTCAGGAGACACGAACATGAGCGATGGTGCAAAAATTCTGGTGGTGGACGACGATGCGCGCTTGCGCAGTCTGCTGGAGCGTTACCTGAGCGAGCAGGGTTATCGCGTACGCAGTGTCGAGGATGTCGAACAGATGGAGCGCATGCTGCAGCGCGAGCACTTCAATCTGCTGGTGCTCGACCTGATGTTGCCCGGCGAGGACGGCCTGTCGGCCTGCAGGCGCCTGCGCGAAGCCGATAACCAGATTCCCATCGTCATGCTTACCGCCAAGGGCGACGAAGCCAGCCGCATCGAGGGGCTGGAGCTGGGTGCCGACGACTACCTGGCCAAACCTTTCAACCCGCGCGAGCTGTTGGCGCGCATTCGTGCCGTGCTACGCCGCCAGGAAACCGGCGTGCCCGGTGCGCCCAGCACCAGCAACGAGGAAGTCAGTTTCGGCGATTACCGGCTGTCACTGGCCACCCGCGAGCTGCACAAGGGCGGAGACTCGCCACTGATGCTGACCACCGGCGAGTTTGCCGTGCTCAAGGCACTGGTTGAACACCCGAGGGAAACCCTCAGCCGCGACAAGCTGATGAACCTGGCCCGCGGTCGTGAATGGGATGCGCTGGAGCGTTCGATTGACGTGCAGATCTCGCGCCTGCGCCGCATGATCGAGGTCGATCCGTCCAAGCCGCGCTATATCCAGACGGTTTGGGGCGTCGGTTATGTCTTTGTGCCCGACGGAGCCTGAGCATCTTGGCCTTCTGGTATCCGAAAAGCTTCTTTGGCCGCCTGCTGGGCATGGTGTTGCTGGCGGTGCTCTTCTCCAAGATGCTTACGCTGGTCTATCTGGTACTCAATGATGACGTGCTGGTCGACCGTCAGTACAGCCATGGTGCGGCGCTGACATTGCGGGCTTACTGGGCCGCACCAGCCAGCGAACAGCGGGCGATCGCCAAGGCGGCCGGTCTGTATCCGCTGCGCGAAGTGTACGTGCCGGAAGGCGAGCGGCAGTGGCCCTACAGCGATATCTTCATCGAGCAAATGCGCAGCGAACTGGGTGAGGATACCCAGGTGCGCATCAGCGCCCAGAGTCCGCCATCCCTGTACGTCAACGCGCCCTCGCTGGGGCCGGGCTGGGTAAGGGTACCGCTGTATCCGCACCCGCTGCGCGGTCAGCGGCTGTGGAACCTGTTTGGCTGGTTTCTCGGCATTGGCCTGCTGACCACCGGGGCAGCCTGGCTGTTTGTACGCCAGTTCAGCGCACCGCTGAAGCGTCTGGTGGTGGTGGCACGGCAGTTTGGTGAGGGCCACAGCGTGCGGCTGCCGGTGGATGTGGATACCGCCAGTGAAGTGGCCGAGGTTTACCACGCCTTCAACCAGATGACCGACAATATCGAGCAGGCCAACCGTGAGCGCGAGCTGATGTTGGCCGGCATCTCCCATGACCTGCGCACACCGCTGACACGCATGCGCCTGTCGCTGGCGCTGCTGGGCGAGGAAAGCGAACTGGCCCGCGACATGGTGCTCGACATCGAAGACATGGACGCCATTCTCGAGCAGTTCATGGCGTTCATTCGTGATGGCCGTGACGAGCCGGCAGAAACCTGCGACATGGCCGCGCTGATCCGCGAAACCGTGCAGCCATACAGCCAGCAGGGTTACCGGATAGAGCTGCACCTGCAGGACATCACCAACATCCAGCTGCGCCGGCTGTCTTTCAAGCGCATGTTGGTCAACCTGATTGAAAACGCCATCCGCTATGGCGGACCGCACCAGCAAATGCATATCCGTCTGACGCTGGATGCAACCGGGCCAAGGCCCCAGGCCCTGCTCAGCGTGCGTGATACCGGCCCGGGTATTGCCGACAGTGATTTGCCGGTGGTGTTCAACCCTTTCATTCGTGGCGATCAGGCCCGTGGCGGGCAGGGTACCGGGCTCGGGCTGGCTATCGTGCAGCGCATTGTTGCCCTGCATGACGGTCGTATTGAACTGGGCAACCATCCTGAAGGCGGACTGGAGGTGAAAATCCGTCTGCCCCTTGAAATACCGCCGCGCAAGCCCAAGTTCAGAGGGATGGCAAAACACGCAAAATGGAAACGCAATGGATAAGGTCCGCATCGACAAGTGGCTCTGGGCGGCCCGCTTTTTCAAAACCCGCAGCCTGGCCAAAACCGCGATTGAAGGCGGCAAGGTGCACTGCCGCGGTGAACGCTGCAAACCGGCCCGTGATGTGCGCGTGGGTGACGAGCTGCAAATCCGCTGTGGCTATGACCTGCGTACCGTGGTGATCGAAGCACTCAGCGATGTGCGCCGTGGCGCGCCGGAAGCGCAGAAGCTGTACCGCGAAACCGAAGAAAGCCTGCGCAAGCGCGAAGAAGAAACGCAGCTGCGCAAGGCCGGCGCCCTTGGCATCCAGACCGACGGCCGCCCCAGCAAAAAACAGCGCCGCCAGCTTGACCA
>CAZKTB010000050.1:8466-9696 GCA_964555485.1 uncultured Thiopseudomonas sp.
GGCCTGGCCCGTTACGATGCCGACAGCATCAGTGCCGACGCCTCGCTGCAGGAATTGATGCCCGACAGCGTGCTGGCCATGACCATCGACCCCGAAGGTGGTCAGCGCTATCAGGGCCTGGTTGCCCTCGACGGCGACAGCCTGGCTGACTGCCTGAATGCCTACTTCGCCAGCTCCGAGCAGCTGGAAAGCCGCTTCGTGCTGCATGCCGATGGCCGCCGTGCCCGCGGTTTCCTGCTGCAACAGCTGCCGGTAGCGCAGGTACCACAGGGCGAGCAGCGTGAAGCCAGCTGGCAGCACCTGACCACCCTGGCCCAGACCCTGTCTGCCGAAGAACTGCTGGGGCTGGATAACAACACCGTACTGCACCGCCTGTACCACGAAGAGGAAGTGCGGCTGTTCGACACCCAGCAGGTGCAGTTCAGCTGCAGCTGCTCGCGTGAGCGTTCGCAGAAGGCGCTGCTCAGCCTCGGTGAGCAGGACGTGCTGGCGCTGTTGCAAGAGCAAAGTGGCAACATCGAAATGGACTGCCAGTTCTGTAATCAGCACTACCAGTTTGATGCGGACGACATCCGCCAGCTATTTGAGCCGGATCATGGCAATACTGCCCCGTCCACAGTGCATTAATTAAAAAAGTCTGGCATAATTCGCTGATCTTTTTCTAACCATGTAGCGTTTTCCGCAAAGCACTACATCTTTTCAGCAAACGGCTGGGCCGTTGGGGATCGACATGACGCAAGCAAACATCAATGTGTACACTGACATCAGTGCTGCTGAACTTATTGAACAGGCCGTTCAGCGCGGTGAGGGCAAACTGGCCGACAACGGCTCGCTGGTAGTGGAAACCGGTCATCGCACCGGCCGTTCCCCGGCAGACCGTTACATCGTTAAAGAGCCCAGCACCGAAGCACAGATTTCCTGGGGTGCGGTCAACCGTCCGATCGATCCTGCTGTGTTCGATGCCCTGTGGGAGCGTGTCCAGGCCTACGTGGCCGAGCGTGACAGCTTCGTTTCCCATGTGCATGTAGGTTCCGATCCCCGCTACTACCTGCCGGTCAAGATGACCACCACCACCGCCTGGCACAACCTGTTCGGTCGCTGCCTGTTCATTACTCCCGAGCAGTACAACCCGTCCAGCAAGTCCGAGTGGCAGGTCATCAACGCGCCTTTCTTCGAGTGCGTGCCCGAGCGTGACGGCACCAACTCCGACGGCACCGTAATGATCAACTT
>CAZKTB010000051.1:0-9552 GCA_964555485.1 uncultured Thiopseudomonas sp.
TCACGGGCCAGTCCGGTGGTGGTGATGGCTAATGCAGTCATGGGTTGATTCCGTTCTATATTCTAAAAATATGGCGTCATGTTCAGCCGCGGCTGACGCGGCGCTGCAGCAGGTTGATCAGCAGCAAAAAGACAAAGGATACGGCCAGCATCATCACGCCAATGGCGGTGGCGCCCAGATAGTCATACTGGTCCAGTTTGACCATGATCAGCAGCGGCAGAATTTCGGTCTTTCCGGGCATGTTGCCGGCAATGAAGATCACCGAGCCGTACTCGCCCACGGCGCGGGCAAAGGCCAGGGTGAAGCCGGTCAGCCAGGCGGGCAACAGTGCCGGAATCAGCACATGACGCACCACCTGAAACTTGTTGGCACCCAGACAGCTGGCAGCTTCTTCCAGCTCGCGGGGAATGTCTTCCAGCACCGGCTGCACGGTACGCACGACAAAGGGCAGGGTGACGAAAGTCAGCGCCAGAATGATGCCCAATGGTGCGTAGGCGATCTTCAGGGACACTTCGCTGGCCCACTGGCCGACCCAGCCGCGCGGTGCGTACAGAGAGGTCAGGGCAATGCCGGCCACTGCCGTTGGCAGGGCAAAGGGCAGGTCGATCAGCGCATCAATGATTTTGCGACCGGGAAAGCGGTAGCGCACCAGCACCCAGGCCAGCAGTGTGCCGATCAGGCCGTTGAGCAATGCTGCCGCCAGCGCCGCACCAAAGCTGAGCTTGAGGGCCGACAACACCCGGTCGTGGCTGACAATGGCATAGAACTCCGGCCAGCTCAGTTTGCTGGCGTACACCAGCATGCCAGCCAGCGGTATCAGCACGATCAGGCTCAGATAGACCAGGGTGTAACCCAGAGTCAGGCTGAAGCCAGGGATGACCGGAGAAGGACTGCGCGCCATGATGAACCCTTAGTCGGAGTGCGTGAATGGCGCTGATTCTATTCAAAATCACTTATTCTTAAAAAGACTAATTAGTAATCTGCTTATTCCGCTTGTGCTGGTTTGAAGCGGAAAAATAGCAGACTATACAAAAGTGGCAATTTGTCGGGATGGTCACGAAAACCAGGTGCTGGACCGGTTTCTGTTGCTCAATCCTTGGTCCAGATCACTTTATAAGTCTATATCCTGTGCTAGGATCGCCCGAATTCACTTTGTTCCCACACAGGAGAAGTGCCGTCATGGCCAACGTCAAGTTCTTCGGCGGAGATCCGGTTCCGCTGGAAATGCACAAGGTACGCATCGTACAGAAGCTGAACCTGCCTCCCATCGAGCGTCGTCTGGAGGCCATCACCGAGGCCGGCAACAACACTTTCCTGTTGCATAACGATGATGTCTTCATGGACATGCTGACCGACAGTGGCGTCAACGCCATGAGCGACCAGCAGCTGGCGGCGATGATGATTGCCGATGACAGCTACGCCGGCAGCGCCACCTATACCAGGCTGGAAAACAAACTGATCGAGATTTTCGGCATGCCGTACATCCTGCCGGCGCACCAGGGCCGTGCCTGCGAGAACATTCTCGGCCAGGTGATGGTGACCGAAGGTTCGGTGATCCCGATGAACTACCACTTCACCACCAAGGCACACATTGTGATCAATGGTGGCATCGTGGAAGAGCTGGTGACCGACGCCGGTCTGGAAGTGACCAGCGATATGCCGTTCAAGGGCGACATGGACATCGACAAGCTGCGCCAGTGCATTGACGAGTACGGTGCCGACCGCATTGCCTTTGTGCGCATGGAAGCAGGCACCAACCTGATTGGTGGCCAGCCGATCTCGGTGGCCAACCTGGAAGAAATCCGCAAGGTCTGTGACGAGCACGATCTTATGCTGGTACTGGATGCCAGCCTGTTGCAGGACAACCTGTACTTCAACAAGACCCGTGAAGAGTCCTGCAAGAACCTGAGCATCCGCGAGATCACCAAGCGCATCGCTGATCTCTGCGATGTGATCTACTTCTCTGCGCGCAAGCTGGGCAGTGCCCGCGGGGGCGGCATGTGCATCCGCAGCAAGGAACTGTACGACAAGATGCGCGGCCTGATTCCGCTGTATGAAGGTTTCCTGACCTACGGCGGCATGTCGGTGCGTGAAATGGAAGCCATGACCGTGGGGCTGGAAGAGACCATGGACGAAGACATCATCAGTCAGGGCCCGATCTTCATCGAATACATGGTCAACGAGCTGGTCAAGCGCGACATTCCGGTAATCACGCCGGCAGGCGGTCTGGGTTGTCACATCAACGCCATGCAGTTTGTCGATCACATTCCGCAGTCGCAGTATCCGGCCGGTTCGCTGGCAGCGGCCCTGTACCTGATCAGCGGTGTCCGTGGCATGGAGCGCGGTACCATTTCCGAGCAGCGCGAGCCGGACGGCAGCGAGACCTTTGCCAACATGGAGCTGGTGCGTCTGGCCATGCCGCGCCGGGTATTCACCCTGTCACAGGTCAAATATGCAATCGACCGGGTCGAGTGGCTGTATGCCAACCGTCACCTGATTGGCGGGCTGGAGTTCACAGATGAGCCGGAGATCCTGCGCTTTTTCTATGGCCGCCTGGCACCGGTATCCGACTGGCAGCAGAAGCTGGTCGAGCAGTTCCGCAAGGACTTTGGCGACAGTCTCTGATTGCCTTGCAGTAACGAAAAAGCCCGTGAGCATGTGAATGCCACGGGCTTTTTCATGTTCAGTGCCGCCGGTAAAGCTGAAACGCGCCCAGCTTTTGCGGCAGATGCAGCACCGCACCAGGTGCGATGCTGCTAGCGGGTGGCATTACTCCGGCTTGAGCATGTCCTGCGGGCGCACCCACTGACTGAACTGCTCGTCGGTGACCAGCTCCAGCTCGATGGCAGCCTGGCGCAATGTCTTGTTTTCTTCGTAGGCTTTCTTGGCGATTTTCGCCGCATTGTCATAACCGATATGACGGTTCAGCGCGGTCACCAGCATCAGGCCGTTTTCCAGGTGGGCGGCCATTTGCTGCTCGTTGGCAGTCATGCCGGCTACGCAGCGGGTCTGGAAATTGACGCAGCCGTCGGCCAGCAGGCGGATGGACTCCAGCAGGTTATGCACGATCACCGGTTTGAACACGTTGAGCTGCAGATGGCCCTGGCTGGCTGCCATGCTGACGGTGGTGTCGTTGCCGATGACCTGGCAGGCCAGCATGGACAGGGCCTCGCACTGGGTCGGGTTGACCTTGCCGGGCATGATTGAGCTGCCCGGTTCGTTGGCCGGCAGCAACACTTCGGCAAAGCCGGCGCGCGGACCAGAGCCGAGCAGGCGCAGGTCGTTGGCCAGCTTCATCAGCACCACGGCCAGGGTTTTCAGGCCGCCGGACAATACCACCAGACGCTCATGACCGGCCAGGGCAGCAAATTTGTTGGGCGCGCTGGTCAGTGGCAGGCCGGTTTGCTCGGCCAGGGTGGCAGCAACCTTTTCAGCAAACTGCGGGTGACTGTTGAGGCCGGTGCCTACGGCAGTACCGCCCTGCGCGATCTGGCAGATGGCCGGCAGGCTGTTTTCGATGGCGTCACGGGCGTAATCCAGCTGGGCGACAAAGGCCGACAGCTCCTGGCCGAAGGTGACCGGAGTGGCATCCATCAGGTGGGTACGACCGGTCTTGACCAGATTTGCATAGCGCTTGGCCTGGGCATCCAGACCGTCACGCAACACCTTGATCGCCGGCAGCAACTTCTGGTTGGTGGCCTGCAGCACGGCAATGTACATGGCGGTGGGGAAACTGTCGTTGGAGCTTTGTGCGCGGTTGACGTGGTCGTTGGGGTGCACCGGCTCCTTGCCGCCACGGCCCTTGCCGGCGATTTCGTTGGCGCGGCCGGCGATCACCTCGTTGGCGTTCATGTTGCTCTGGGTGCCGCTACCGGTCTGCCAGACCACCAGCGGGAAGTGTTCGTCCAGCTTGCCGGCGATGACTTCATCGGCAGCCTGCACAATCAGATCGGCCAGCTCCTGTGGCAGCTCGCCCAGCTCCGCGTTGACGCGGGCAGCGGCTTTTTTCACCTGGGCCAGGGCATGTACCACGGCCAGCGGCATCTGCTGGCCGCCAATGGCAAAGTTTTCTTTGGAACGCTGGGTTTGCGCACCCCAGTAGGCGTCGGCAGGAACATCGATGGCACCAATGCTGTCGGTTTCGATACGGGTGGACATGGTGGATCTCCTTAAGAAAATTAGTTCTTTTCTGTGGCATCCAGCTCGGCATTGCGCTGTTTCATCCGTTCCAGCGCCTCGGGATCAATCGGCATCCTGTGGGCGCTGTCGCGCAGCATCAGCAGGCTGCCGAGTACCGAGCCAAAGGCAGCGACAATCATCAACCAGATATACCAGGGCATGGCGGCTCCAGAAAAAGAGGGACTTACCTTCTTACTATACACCCCTTGCCAGTACTGCCTAGTGGGCAGCTCGGCAGTGCTCGCCACGCTGACAAGCCGGCTTGCCTCTGGGTACAATGGCCGCCCGTTAACCAGCAGTCAGAGTTGCAGATGAATAGTCCCATTGTTGTTGCCCTTGATTTTCCCGCGTTTGACCAGGCCATGGCGATGGCCCGCCAACTGGATCCGCAGGCTTGCCGGGTCAAGGTCGGCAAGGAGCTGTTTACCCGCTGCGGGCCACAAATTGTCGAGGCGCTGCACGAGCTGGGTTTCGAGGTGTTTCTCGATCTTAAATTTCACGACATTCCCAATACCACGGCGATGGCGGTCAAGGCGGCTGCTGAGCTGGGCGTATGGATGGTCAATGTGCACTGCAGCGGCGGCCTGAAAATGATGGCTGCCTGCCGCGAAGTGCTGGAGCAGCATCAGGGCCGCAAGCCGCTGCTGATCGGCGTCACCGTGCTGACCAGCATGGAACAGGACGATCTGGCCGGCCTGGGCCTGGATGTGGAGCCGCAAGAGCAGGTGTTGCGTCTGGCCGCGCTGGCGCAACAGGCAGGACTGGATGGACTGGTTTGCTCGGCACGCGAGGCGCAGGCACTCAAGCAACAGTGGCCACAGGGCTTGCTGGTGACTCCTGGTATCCGTCCGGCCGGCAGCGCCACCGATGACCAGAAGCGCATCCTGACACCGGCGCAGGCGATGCAGGCCGGTTCCGACTATCTGGTAATCGGGCGACCGGTAACCCGTGCCGAGGATCCGGCACAGGCAGTGCGGGATATTCTCGCCACGCTCTAAGCCTGGTTTGCCGGCAACATCCTCGTCGGCGACGCGCCTGCAATAAGCGCTGCATGGCAGCGCGGTGCTTGCGGTGTTGCCATTGCCGGCTGGCTGCTACAATCGGTGCTTTCCGCTCTGACGAGCTGCCGCCTGACCGGGTGGCGACTTTGCCGTTGACCAGACAGAAGGTACCAATCCATGCAGCATCCCGCCGAACACTCCCCGCTGGGCAAGACAACCAGCTATGCCACCAGCTACGACGCCAGCCTGTTGTTCGGTATCGAGCGGCGGGTGAAATGGGAGGAGTTTGGCCTGCTTGATGGCCAGCTGCCCTATACCGGTGTGGACCGCTGGACTGCCTATGAGCTGTCCTGGCTGCTGCCTTCCGGCAAACCGGTGGTGGCGGTGGCGCATATCGAGGTGCCGGCCGACTCACCGTGCATCATCGAATCCAAATCCTTCAAGCTGTATCTCAATACCTTCAACCAGACAGTTTTTACCGGCTTTGCCGAAGTCAGCACAGTGATGCAGCGCGACCTGACTGCAGTTGCCGGTGCTGACGTGCAGGTGCAGCTGGAAACACTGGAACAGGCTACCGCTGCCGGGCTGGTGACGCTGCCTGGTAGCTGCATTGATGATCTGGATGTTCCCATCGAGCAGTATGACGAGCCGGATGCCGCCTTGTTGCAGTGTGCGCCGGGTCAGGTACAGGAACAGCTGCATAGCCACCTGCTGCGTTCACGCTGTCCGGTTACCGGTCAGCCGGACTGGGGCAGCGTAGCCATCGAATACAGTGCACAACAGAAGCTCTGCCATGAGAGCCTGCTGCGTTATCTGGTCAGCTTTCGCGAGCACCAGGATTTTCATGAACAATGTGTCGAGCGCATCTTTCAGGACTTGCACCGCCTGCTGCAGCCAGACCATTTGACGGTATATGCCCGCTACCTGCGTCGTGGCGGTCTGGACATCAACCCCTACCGCAGCACCGCGAACCAGGCCTGGCCGGCTGGCCGGCTGGTGCGCCAGTAAACTAGTGCTTGCTGATCAATCAAGAGGAAACTGCCATGACTTCTTCACAGCCCACTTTGGGATTTGCCGGTATCGGCCTGATGGGACTGCCAATGTGCCGCCGCTTGCTGGCAGCGGGCTATCAGCTGACCGTATGGAATCGTACCGCAGCCAAGTGTGATCCGTTGCAGGCCGAAGGTGCCGCAGTGGCAGAGACGCCGGCGGAGCTGGTGCAAAGCTGCGATGTGCTGATTCTCTGTCTGGCTGACACAGCAGCGGTGCAGGAAGTGGCCGCCAGCCTGTTGCCTGCGCTACGCCGCGGGCAGATCATTGTTGACTGCTCCAGCATCGAGCCGGAAGCCACCCGCAAGCTGGCTGCGCAAGCGGCAGGGCAGGGCGCGCACTGGCTGGATGTGCCGGTGTCCGGCGGTGTTGTCGGTGCCGAAACTGGCAGCCTGACCCTGATGGCCGGCGGCGATGCCGGCGCATTGGCGCAGGTCGAACCGGTACTGATGCAGCTGGGCCAGCGTCTGACTCATATGGGCCCGTCCGGCAGCGGACAGGCCACCAAGGTCTGCAACCAGATGCTGGTGGCCTGCAATGTGATGGTGATTGCCGAAGTGGTGGCGCTGGCGCAGCAGTCCGGTGTCGATGCCGGCAAACTGGCCGAGGCGCTGACCGGCGGTTTTGCCGACAGCAAACCGCTACAGATTGTGGCGCCGCAGATGGCCAGCCGCACCTTCGAGCCGGTCAAGTGGCATGTGCGTACGCTGCTAAAAGACCTGGACATGGCGGTACGGCTGTCGCAGGAGCAGGGCAGTGCCACGCCAATGAGCGGCATTGCAGCCCAATTGATGCGCACCCACGCAGCAGCCGGCAATGCCGGACGTGATCCGGCCACATTGATCGAGCTGTACAGCAAGGAGTGATGCATGCAACTGATTGCCAACCTCTCCATGCTGTTCACCGAACTGCCGCTGTTGCAGCGGGTGGCAGCTGCCCGTAACGCGGGTTTTGATGCGGTCGAAATCCAGTTTCCCTATGAGGTGTCGCCGCTTGAGCTGAAGCGCGAGCTGGATGCCAATGGCATGCCGCTGGTGCTAATCAACTTGCCGGCTGGCGACCTGATGACTGGCGGGGCCGGTCTGGCCTGTCAGCCCAAAAAAGCCAGGAAATTCGCTGAGGCGCTGGATACTGCGCTGGAGTATGCTGCCATCGCCGAGCCGCAGAAGGTCAATGTGCTGGCCGGCCGCTTGCTGGATGGGCAGGATGCGCAGCAGGCATTCATGACGCTGGCCAACAACCTGTATGAAACGGCACGGGCCTTTTCCAGGCTGCATGTACAGGTGCTGGCCGAGGCGGTCAACCCGCTGGACATGCCGGGCTTTTTCCTCAATACACCGCAGCAACAGCTGGCGCTGCTGCACGAAGTGTCGCAGCCCAATGTCCGGGCCCAGCTGGACCTGTACCATATGGCCCGCCAGGATATTGATCCGCTGCGGGCGATTGACGCGCTGGGTGAGCACATAGGTCATGTGCAGTTTGCCGACTGCCCCGGCCGTCATCAGCCAGGCAGCGGCAGCCTGGATTTCATGGCACTGCGTCAGCGCTTGCAGCAGGCAGGCTACAGTGGCGGCTGGGCTGCCGAGTACCGCCCGTCAACCACCACTGCCGAAAGCCTTGGCTGGATGCAGGATGCCGCCTTTGTCCGCTGACAGCGGCACACTTAACCGGAATTTCACAGGAGATAGCAGCATGATGCTGGAAAAAATTAAAACCGCCCTGCAAATACTGGAGCCGGCTTTTTTGGAAGTTACCGATGAAAGCCACATGCACAGCCGTGGCCAGGAAACCCATTACAAGGCAGTGATTGTTGCGGACCACTTCGAGGGCCTGAGCAAGGTCAGACGCCAGCAGGCAGTCTATGCCGCACTGAAGGATGCCATGCCCTACGCACTGGCCCAGCACACCTATACCCCGCAAGAATGGGCACAGGAACAGCAGGCACCGGACTCGCCCAACTGCATGGGCGGCAGCCTGCACGACAAGCAGTAACCAGCCGGAGTCACGGGCTGCTTTTCGGAGCAGCCTGATCAGGATGCCGGCCATTCGACCACTGTCTGTCAGCCCCCGTTTTCTGCGACTTCTTTTTTTGCCCTGTTCTGCTACATTGATCTGCGTTTTTCGCTGCAATTTTGATCCGTTTTCCCTTTCCAAAGGAGCCAGTGACCATGAGTCTGGATACCAGCAAACGCCGCTTTCTGAAAACCGCTGCAGCAGGGGCCGGTGTTGCCGCTGCCGCCATTGCCATGCCGGCGATTGCCGCACCAAAGATCACCTGGCGCATGGTCACGGCCTGGCCGAAGAACTTCCCCGGGCTGGGTGTGGGTGCCCAGCGTCTGGCCGATCGCATCACTGCCATGTCCGGCGGCCGCCTGACCGTCAGGGTGTACTCGGCCGGCGAACTGGTACCGGCGCTGCAGGCGTTTGATGCCGTCATTGAAGGCTCGGCCGAGATGTGCCACGGCACGCCTTACTACTGGCAAAACAAGAGCCAGGGCACCAACTTCTTTACCGGCGTGCCCTATGGCATGACGTCAGGCGAATTTGCCGCCTGGATGCGTTATCACGGCGGCCAGCAGCTGTGGGACAGGCTGTACGACCAGTTTGGCGTCAAGGGCTTCCTGGCCGGTGATACCAGTGCCCAGTCCGGTGGCTGGTTCCGTCAGCCGATTTCCGGTCTGTACGACCTGAAAGGCATCAATTTCCGTACCCCCGGCCTTGGTGGCCAGGTATGGCAGAAGCTGGGCGCCAACGTGGTCAACCTGGCTGCTGGCGACATCTACACCGCGCTGCAGTCCGGCGCGCTGGATGCGGTGGAGTTCGTTGGTCCGTACAACGACCAGGCGCTGGGCTTTCACCAGATCTGCAAGAACTACTACCTGCCGAGCTTCATCGAGCCAGGCATGGCCATCGAGCTGGCGGTAAACAAGGACAAGTTCCTCGCTCTGCCAAAAGACTTGCAGGCGATTGTCGAGGTTGCCTGTCAGGCCGAATACGAACAGGTGGCGGCGGACTACTATGCCAACGACCCGCTGGCGCTGAAGAACCTGGTCGAGACCCATGGCGTACAGCTGCACGAGTTCCCCGAGGATATTCTGGAGGCTGGTGCCAAAGCAGCGATGGAAATCATGCAGGGCCTGCTGGAACACAGGGATGGCATTACCCGCGAGATTGCCCAGAGCTATGTGAAGAATATGGAGCTGTTGCGCAGCAAGACGGATTTGTTTGATTTGCCTTATGCGCAGGCGCGGCAGAAGTACATCAGGTATCAGCTGTAGTAGTTTTGTGTTGTGGGTGGGGTGTTTTGCACTGTGGCGTCTGG
>CAZKTB010000052.1:0-9312 GCA_964555485.1 uncultured Thiopseudomonas sp.
GTACGCAAGAGCCGGCGTCCGCGCAAGCGCAAGAGCCGCAACACCTCCCGGGGTGGAGCCGCACAATGATGCAGCTGGCATACATAGGGCTGGGCAGCAATCTGGGCGACTCGCGCCAGCAACTGGAGCTTGCCATGCAGGCCATGGACCAGCTGCCGCACACCCGTCTGCTGAAAAACTCTTCGCTTTACTCCAGCGCACCGCTGGGACCACCAGACCAGCCTCGCTATACCAATGCCGTGGCCCTGCTGGAGACCGGCCTGGAGCCGCTGCAGCTGCTGGAGCACTTGCAGGCCATCGAGCTGCAGCACGGACGCGAGCGAAAGGATGAACGCTGGGGCCCGCGCACCCTTGACCTGGATATCCTGCTGTTTGGCGATCTGGCCATCCAGCACAAGGACCTGCAGGTACCGCACTACCACATGCACCTGAGACCCTTTGTCTTATACCCTTTGGCTGAGGTATCCTGCGCTGATTTGAAATTGCCCGACGGGCGACTGCTGGTTGACCTGCTGCTGCAGTGTCCACAAGACACCAGCCTGCACCGCCTGCAACCATGACAACAACCATGCATGCATAACACCGCCGCCCAACAGGCGGCGCTCGCAACACGAGGAACAACAACCATGCCGGACATTACCCTGACCACCCTGCTGGAGCACAAGGCCCGCGGTGACAAGATCACCATGGTCACCTGCTACGACGCGACCTTTGCTGCCACGTCCTGCGCTGCCGGAATTGAAACCCTGCTGGTTGGCGACTCCCTTGGCATGGTCCTGCAGGGGCGCGACAGCACCCTGCCCGTCACCATCGAAGACATGGCGTACCACACTGCCTGCGTCAAACGCGGCAACAAGGGCGCACTGATCGTTGCCGATCTGCCCTTTATGGGCACTGCCACGCTGGAAGAGATCTACCGCCAGAGCGCCATGCTGATGCGCGCCGGCGCCCACGTGGTCAAGCTCGAGGGCGGCGCCTGGCTTTGCGAAGCGGTGACCGGCCTGGCACAACGCGGCATTCCCACCTGCATCCACCTTGGCCTGACACCCCAGTCGGTCAACGTGTTCGGCGGCTACCGGGTACAGGGCCGCGAAGCTGCAGCCGCAGCCCGATTGAAGGAAGATGCCCTGGCACTGGAACAGGCCGGTGCTGCCATGCTGCTGCTGGAGTGTGTACCCAGCCCGCTGGCTGCCGAAGTTACCGCCGCCAGCAAGGTGCCGGTGATAGGCATAGGTGCCGGCCCTTCCACCGACGGTCAGGTACTGGTACTGCACGACATGCTGGGCTTGTCGCTGACCGGTTTCACCCCAAGATTCGTACGCAACTTCATGCAGGGTGCAGACTCCATTGAAGGTGCGCTGGCCGCCTACAAAACCGCGGTCAAGGATGGCAGCTTCCCTGCCGCGGAGCATGAGTTCAGCGCATGAAAACCGTAGCTACCATTGAAGCCCTGCGCGAGCAGGTAAGCCAGGCCCGCCAGCGCGGCCAACGCATTGCACTCGTGCCCACCATGGGCAACCTGCATGCCGGCCACATGTCCCTGATCGAAACCGCAAAGCAGCATGCCGACTTCATCGTTGCCAGCATTTTTGTCAATCCACTGCAGTTCGGTCAAAACGAGGATCTGGACAGCTATCCGCGCACCCTGGCTGACGACCAGGCCAAACTGGAAGCCGCCGGTTGCGCCCTGCTGTTCACGCCAAACGATGCCCTGATGTATCCCCGCGGCATGGAAAAACACTGCCTGGTACATGTGCCCGATGTCAGCGAAGACCTCTGTGGCGGCAGCCGCCCTGGCCACTTTGACGGCGTCGCTACCGTGGTCACCAAGCTGTTCAACATGGTCCAGCCCGACCTGGCGGTATTTGGCGAAAAGGACTACCAGCAGCTGGCGGTTATCCGCAAAATGGTCAACGAGCTGAACATCCCGGTAGAGATTGTTTCCGCAGCCATTGTTCGTGACAGCGACGGACTCGCATTATCCTCTCGAAACGGGTATCTTGACGCCCTTCAACGCAAAACAGCACCTGCCCTGCATGCGTGCCTACAACAAAGCGTTGCCCGGATACAATCAGGCCGCCGCGACTACGACGCCCTGTTGCAACAGGCAGCCAGCGAGCTGGCCGATGCCGGCATGCAGCCGGATTATCTGGAGCTGCGCGAAGCCGGCAACCTGCAACCGGCCACGGCCGGCAGTGACAGACTGGTAATTCTGGCTGCAGCCTTTCTTGGCAGCACCCGCCTGATCGACAACATCGAGTTTGACGTGCAGCCCTGAAGCGGTCCGGAACCCTGCTACGCACACCATATCTAGAGGTAGAGACACCGATGCAAACCATACTGCTCAAAGCCAAGCTGCACCGGGCCATTGCCACCCACGCAGTTGTGGATTACGAAGGCTCCTGTGCCATCGACGGCGACTGGCTGGACATGTCCGGCATTCGCGAATACGAGCAAATCCAGATCTATAACGTCGACAACGGCGAGCGTTTCACCACCTACGCCATCCGTGGCGAGGCCGGTTCACACATCATCTCCGTCAACGGCGCAGCCGCGCACAAGGCCAAGGTCGGTGATCGCCTGATCATCTGTGCCTACTGCAACTACGAAGAGCACGAGCTGGATACCCATCAGCCACGTCTGCTGTACATGGCCGAAGACGGCTCGCTGAGCCACAGCAGCAACGCCATTCCGGTCCAGCTGGCGTAAGCCACCCTCTTTTCCGGATAGCTGCGGCAATGGAATGCCGCACAAAGGCTTCATAAGGCCTGTGTTTTTGCTACACAGGTCAAGAGAAGTGCTTCCTCTTTCCACGCCCGGCCACTTCAATGCTAATCTTTAAGCAAACCTGTAAGGGTTCCGGCGCAACACATCCTGTTTTGTCCAGCACCGGCCCTCACTGGAATCACCAGGGCTGCCACTGTCTCTCCGCCACAAGGATAAGTACCTGCCCTGATGATGGCTGCTGTGCACTATGCGACAGCTATAAACCAGCGTTGTATTCATCACAAGGAAATCAGGATGCAGCAGGCTTTCTCACCCGTTAATCCCGTAACCCTTCCCGCCTGGCAGGCCTTGCAGTCACGGCGCGCAGCCATGCGCGATTTTTCCATGCAGGCTGCATTTGCCGGCGATCCGGAGCGTTTTGAACGCATGTCCATCAGTCACCAGGACATGTTGCTGGACTACTCGAAAAACCTGGTTGATGACACAACCCTGAAGCTGCTGCTGCAACTGGCCACAGAAGCCGGTGTGCCGGCTGCCCTGCAGGCCCAGTACCTTGGTGAATCCATCAACACCACCGAACAACGCCCTGCACTGCATAGCGCCTTGCGCCGCCCGCTTGATGATCACTTGTTGCTGGACGGGGAAGACATCATGGCTGAAATACGCCAAGTACATCAGCGGATGGAACAGCTGGTCAATCAGCTGCAGGCTGGTCAGTGGCTCGGTTTTGGCGGCCAGCCCGTTACCGACGTGGTCAACGTGGGTATCGGCGGCTCGTTTCTTGGACCACGGGTGGCGGTGGAGGCATTGCAACCCTTTGCCAACGACAGCCTGCGCTGTCACTTCCTGGCCAATATCGACAGTAGCGAGTTTTATCAGCTCAGCCACCAGCTGGATCCGCAACGTACGCTGTTCATCGTTTCCAGCAAGTCATTCGGTACGCTGGAAACCCTGAAAAACGCCCTGGCCGCACGTCAGTGGATGCTCGACAACGGCTGCTCGCAACAACAGCTGTCACAGCACTTCATTGCGGTTTCCAGCAATGTCGAAAAAGCCGCAGAGTTTGGCATCGCCCCGGAAAATATTCTGCCGATGTGGGACTGGGTCGGTGGCCGCTACTCGCTCTGGTCCGCCATCGGTCTACCGATTGCCCTGGCCACCAGCATGGAACACTTCAAGGCCATGCTGGCCGGTGCCCACGCCATGGACCTGCACGCACTGCAGGCACCAATGGGGCAGAACATGCCAGTGATCATGGCGCTGCTGGGCATCTGGTACGTCAACTTCCATGACGCCCATAGTCACGCCGTTCTGCCCTATGACAACTATCTGAGCCACCTGCCTGACTACCTGCAGCAGCTGGACATGGAGTCCAACGGCAAGCGGGTCCGTCACGACGCCTCGCTGCTGGACCATGCCAGTGGTCCGGTGATCTGGGGCAACCTGGGTACCAACGGCCAACATGCCTACCACCAGTTGCTGCTGCAGGGTACCCAGATAATTCCGGCCGACTTCATCATCGCCGCCCGCAGCCGCAATCCGGTGGCGGACCACCAGCAATGGCTATATGCCAACTGCCTGTCACAAAGCCAGGCACTGATGAACGGTAAAACCCTGCAGCAGGCAGAAGACGAACTGCGCGCAGTCGGGCTGGACGCAACCGAGATTGCCCGGTTGGCACCACACAAGGTGATTCCGGGCAACCGCCCCAGCAACACACTGGTGCTGCCACAGCTTGATCCGCAACGACTTGGCGCGCTGATTGCCCTGTATGAGCACAAGGTTTATGTCCAGAGCGTGATCTGGGGTATCAATGCCTTCGACCAGTGGGGCGTAGAGCTGGGCAAGGAGCTGGGCGACAAGATCTTTCCATTGTTGCAAAACGAAGCATCGGCCCCGGCCGCTGACGGCTCCACCCAGGGACTGATCGAGCTGTTTCGCGCAGCCCATCCAGAATAGGAAGACAACAAGCCACCCTCGTTCAACAACTGTGAAAATGCTGCACGGCTTTGTCTTCCATCACTGCAGAGCAACTGTTCCTGAGGCATAATGGCAGCATTGAAACACCTAGGATCAGCAGCATGCGCAAATTTCTCAAAGGGCTCGGCTGGGCCCTGTTTATCCTGCCATTATTTTATCTGTGGCTTGGCTTCCTGGCCGTTCCGGGGCTTGGCCTGCACTTTGGCAACCAGTTGCTGACCCAATACAGCAACCAGCCAGCCCGTCTGCAGCGCCTCGAATTCAACCCGCTTACGCTGGAGTTGCGTCTGTGGCATTTCCGTCTGGGTGATGAACAACCGCTGCTGTCGCTGGAAGCGGCGCAGGCCAGAGTGGACTGGAACAGCCTGCTGCAAGGCCGCGTACATCTGGCCGAGGTTCTGCTCGACCAACCCTATGCGCACATCGAACTGGACGAAAACAGTCAGCTGACCCTGCTGGAAGCCTTCAACCTGCCCGAGTCGGCGGAAGAAACCAGTGAGCCGTCACAGGAACCCTTTCCTTTCACCCTGGAGCTGGCCCGTATTGAACAGGGCAGCCTGTCATACCTTGATGGCAGTCTGCAGCAGCCGGTTGACATGCAGTTTGCCGACCTGCAGGCGGAACTGCGCCAGCTCAGCCTGGACCAGGACGAACCGGCCACCTTCAACCTGCAGCTTGCTGTCAGTGATGGCGCACAAGTCAGTGCCAGCGGCGACTTTGCCCTGCAACAGCTGACCAGCAACGGCAGCCTGCAGGCAACAGGCGTTGAGCTGGCCAGCTGGTGGCCCTATGTGCTGGAACAGCTGCCCCTGCACCTGCAACAAGGCAGCCTGCAGCTGGCAAGCAACTACCGCCTGGGGCTGGATCCCGAACTGCAACTGCAGATCGACGGCCTTGAGCTGCAGCTGGACAACCTGAGCCTGTCCGACGCCGACAAGAAGCAGCTGCTCGAGCTGGCCCGCCTGCAAGTCAGTCAGACCGGCATGGACCTGGCAGCACAACAGGTCAGTGTGGGCGAAGTAAGTCTGCAGCAATTGAAAGCCCCTTTGCTGATCGACAAACAGGGCCAGTTGAACTGGGAAAAAATCGCACCTCCGGCCAGCCCGGATGAAACTCCAGCTTCTGCCAGTGACGAAGACTTCAAGCTGGCCGACATTCCCTGGCATCTTCAGTTGCAACGCCTGACCATCAGCGACAGCCAGCTCGGTCTGGACATGCAAAACCAGCCTGAACCGGTCAGTCTGCAGCTTGCCGCATTGAACGCGAAGCTGGAGGGCCTGGACAGCCGCAGTGACGAGCCGGTCAGCCTGCAACTGGATACCCGCCTGGGTGAACAGGGCAAGATCAATCTGGCTGCGCAGGTTGCACCACAGTCGCTAACCGGCAGTGCCGACCTGAAAACCCGTGATATCGACCTGCGCGTTGCCCGTGCCTGGATCAAACCCTACGCACGCATCGAGCTGCTCAGTGCCTTCCTTGATACCGACCTGAAGGCCACCTTCAAATCCCTGCAGCAGCCCGACGTTGCCGTCACCGGTGAGGTCAACATGCGCCAGCTGCATATCCGCGACCAGGCCCAGAGCCGCGACCTGCTGAAGTGGCAAACGCTGCAGCTGGAGAAGTTGTCATTCACCCAGGCCGCCAACGACAGCAAGCTGGCCATCGACCGTATCCGTGCACATCAGCCTTATGCCCGCCTGGTGATCAATGAAAACCTGGAAACCAACATCAGCCAGCTACTGATCCCGCAGCCGGAAAGTGCTGCCAGCGAAAGCAGCGATGCAACCTTCGCGTTCGAGCTGGGTGAGGTACTGGTGGAAGACGGCTCGGCCAACTTTGCCGACTTCAGTCTGCAGCCACACTTTGCCACTGCCATCCAGAAGCTCAACGGCCGCATCGGCACCCTGGCCAGCGACAGCACCAAGGCCACCCCGGTAAACATCACCGGTGCCGTGGACAACTATGCCCCGGTAAGCATCAGCGGCTCACTGACCCCCTTCGACCCGATGCAGCAGCTGGACATCACCACCGAATTCAAGCGGGTCGAACTGACCTCCCTGACCCCCTATTCGGGCAAGTTCGCCGGCTACCGCATCCAGAAAGGCCGTCTCAACATGGAGCTGCACTATCAGGTCAACCAGGGCCAGCTGGATGCCAGCAATACCGTCCTGCTGGAACAGCTGCAGCTGGGTGAAAAGGTCCAGAGCGCCGATGCCGTCGACCTGCCGATCAAGCTGGCCGTAGCCATGCTCAAGGACACCAAGGGCAACATCAGCATCCAGCTGCCGGTCAAGGGCGACCTCAACAGCCCTGAGTTCAGCGTGATGCCGATCGTCTGGCAAACCCTGCGCAACCTGCTGACCCGCGCGGTGACTTCGCCCTTCAAGATGCTGGCCGGTATCGGCAAGGCCGGTGACAAGGATCTTGGCCAGATTCCCTTCGGGCCCGGCAGCGCCGAGCTGCAGGCTGATGCTACCGGCCTGCTCGACAACCTGGCCGCTGCCCTGCTGGAGCGGCCAATGCTCAAGCTGAACATCGAGGGCACCAGTGCCGTGGCTCTGGATGGCCCCGCATTAGCCGAGCGCGTGCTGCAACGCCGCTATCAGGAGCTTCTGTATCGTCAGCTGCAGGAGCGCGGCAAGCCGCTACCGAATGACATCTACAGCATTGAAGTACCGGAAAAGAGCAGCGACAAACTGCTGGAAGAGGTCTATGAGACCATGCTGGCAGAAGGCAAGGTGGCTGCCATGCCGTCCATGCCACGCAAGGAGCGTCATGATTGGCAGCGTCAGCAGGTGCTCGAGCAGATGTCCGGCGATCCGCTGTTCCTGCGCTGGCTGGCACAGCAGCGGGCTGCCGCCATTCGCAACCATCTGGTTGAGCAAGGCTGTGTCGATGTCGAACGGCTGTACCTGGTCGATGTCAATGAAAAAGCCGAAGCTGCGGACACAGCCGTCTACAGCCAGCTGCATCTGGATGTGCTATGAACAAATTGATGCTCTGCCTGCTCGCCGCCGGTCTTTCCTTCAGCTGCTCGGTCCAGGCATCCACGTTTCGCTGCGGTAGCGACCTGGTCAGTCTGGGCGATCGCGGTTTCGAGATCAGGCGCAAATGTGGCGAACCTGTCTATCGTGATACCGTGGGCTATACCCTCGGGCCCAGTCAGCGCCTGGAACTGGCTATCGAGGAGTGGGTTTACGGCCCGTACAATGGCATGACCTACATCCTGCGTCTGGAGGGCAACCGGCTGATACGCATCGAGAGCAAGCGCCTGCCCTGAGGAGAAAATATGAGATTCTTAATATCCGCAATGGTTTTGCTGCTTGGTCTTGGCAGCCTGCCGGCCCAGGCCAGCTCCACCCTGCGCTGCGGCTCAAGCCTGATCAGCCTGGGGGACAGTGAATACCAGGTACTGGTCAAATGTGGCCAGCCAGCCGAGGAAGTGAGGCTAGGCTACCGTGAAGTGGTCAACCAGTATGGCCATACCATGGATGTCCGCATTGACGAATGGGTATACGGCCCGCGTAACGGCATGTATCACTATCTGCGCTTCGAGGGCGGCGATCTGGTCAAGATTACCAGCAGCAGGTAATCCTCATGCTGGAAATACGCCACCTGAAAACCCTGGTTGCGCTGCGTGATGCCGGCAGCATGGTGGATGCCGCCGAACGCCTGCACCTGACCCAGTCTGCGCTATCACACCAGTTCCGTGAACTGGAAGAGCGTCTGGATATGCAGCTGTTTGTACGCAAGACCCGCCCCGTACGCTTTTCCAGCGCCGGCCTGCGCCTGCTGCAACTGGCCGACGATGTGTTGCCCCTGATGCGCAGTGCCGAACGTGATATTGCCCGCCTGCAGGGTGGCAGCTCGGGGCGGCTACATATGGCAATCGAGTGTCACAGCTGCTTTCAGTGGCTGATGCCGACCATTGACCAGTTTCGCGAAGCCTGGCCCGAAGTCGAGCTGGACCTGGCCTCGGGTTTTGCCTTTGCTCCGCTGCCGGCCCTGGCCCGCGGCGATCTGGATCTGGTTGTCACCTCTGACCCGGTCGAGCTGAGCGGCATCAGCTATATTCCCCTGTTTGCCTACGAGGCCCTGCTGGCAGTGGCCAACCAGCATCCACTGGCCACAAAGCCTTTCATCGAGCCGCAGGACCTGGCCAATGAAGTACTGATCACCTATCCGGTGGAGCGTGACCGGCTGGATATCTTCAATCACTTCCTGGAGCCGGCCGACATCGAGCCGCTAAGCATCCGCACCTCCGAGCTGACCATCATGATGATGCAGCTGGTGGCCAGCGGTCGCGGCGTATGCTGCCTGCCCAACTGGGCCATTCACGAATACAGCAGCAAGGGCTATGTCAGCGTGAAAAAGCTTGGGGAAAAAGGACTGTTCTCGACCCTGTACGCTGCCGTGCGCACCGACATGCTGGATGCCGCCTTCATGCAGGACTTCCTGCTGACCGCCAAGGACACCTCATTCAACACCCTCGCTGGCGTGACTGCCGCACGGGAGTAGTCCGACCCGGGTTTGTCCGAATAAATTCGGACCTACAGCCTGGCCGCAAACCTGTCATTCTGCGCGCAGCGGAGCGGAGTCGCAGAA
>CAZKTB010000053.1:0-9207 GCA_964555485.1 uncultured Thiopseudomonas sp.
CCACCGAATGAGAGCATTATTCAAATCACCATTAACGGTCATCATCTGGAAATTACAGTAGCGATACTCGACTACGTAAACAACAAGTTCAGCCGTCTGGAGCGTCACTTTGACAAGATCACCAGCATCCGCGTAACCATGGGTGTAGAGAAGATCAACAAGATTGTGGATGCCACCATTCTGATCGCCGGTGGCGATGTGGTAGCCCAGGCCGAGCATGAAGACATGTACGCCGCCATTGACCTGCTGGTGGACAAACTTGACCGCCAACTGCTCAAGCACAAGGAAAAGCAGCTGGGTCGCCAGAAGGGTGCTGTCGAGCGCTAATCAATGATGCACCTCGAAAATATCCTGACCCCGGCGCGTTCACGTGTGAACGTGCCGGGTGGCAGCAAGAAAAGAGTCCTTGAATTCATTGCCACACTGTTCGCTGAAGACCAGCCGGGAATGGATGCCGATCTGCTGTTCGACAGCCTGATTGCCCGCGAAAAACTCGGTTCCACCGGCTTCGGCAACGGTATTGCCATCCCCCACTGCCGTCTGGCCGGCTGTACGCAGCCGATGGGTGCAATCCTGCACCTGGACAGCCCGGTTGATTTCGACGCCATTGATGGTGCTCCGGTAGACCTGCTGTTTGTCCTGCTGGTACCGGAAACCGCTACCGAGCAACACCTGACCCTGCTGCGGCAGATTGCCGCCTTGTTCGATAACGACAAGCTCCGCGAACGTCTGCGCAAGGCTCCGGACAGCCAAACCCTGTATCAGGCCGCACTGGCCACCCTGCCTGCCACGGAGAGCCCTTGAGCCATGCGCCTGGTCATCGTCAGCGGACGCTCCGGCTCGGGCAAGAGTACCGCCCTGGCCGTACTGGAAGACAACAATTTCTACTGCATCGACAACCTGCCGGCCTCCCTGCT
This sequence comes from uncultured Thiopseudomonas sp., assembly GCA_964555485.1. Lineage (GTDB taxonomy): Bacteria > Pseudomonadota > Gammaproteobacteria > Pseudomonadales > Pseudomonadaceae > Thiopseudomonas. The sequence goes on from CAZKTB010000053.1 coordinate 918, forward strand.
GCCTGAGCTGGTTGACCGCACACTCCTGACCGCCGAACAGGCTCCGGCCCGGCTGGCCGTCTCGATCGATGCGCGCAATCAGCCACAGCACCTGGAACAGATACCCGGATTGCTGGCCAGCCTCAGGGAAAAGCACATCCAGTTCGAGATTCTCTATCTGGATGCCGACGACGAAACCCTGCTCAAACGTTTCTCCGAAACCCGTCGCCGCCACCCGCTGACCAACAACGAGCGCTCGCTCTCCGAAGCCCTGGCCTATGAAAGCCAGCTGCTGCAGAACCTGGCCGACGAAGCAGACATCACCATCAACACCACCAGGCTCAATCTGTACCAGCTTGGCGACCTGATCAAACAGCGCCTGCTGGACAAGCCGGCTTCCGGCACCGCCTTCCTGCTCAAATCCTTCGGCTTCAAGCGTGGCCTGCCCATCGAGGCAGACTTTGTACTGGATGTGCGCAACCTGCCCAACCCCTACTGGCAACCAGAGCTGCGTGCCTATAGCGGCTTTCAGCAACCGGTCATCGACTATCTGGACCAGCAGGAAGAAGTAGAGGAAATGTTCACCGACATCCTGTACTACTTGCAAAAGTGGTTGCCGCGCGTTGGCGCCAGCAACCGCGCCTATGTCACCATAGCCATCGGCTGTACCGGCGGTCAGCATCGCTCGGTTTACATGGTCGAGCGTCTGGCAGCCGCGTTGCGCGAGAGCATCGACAACATCCAGGTGCGTCACCGTGACGCCAAGGCATTCCAGCCCGAATCATGAGCAGACACAGCTGCACGCTGCTGATCACCAACAAGCGCGGACTGCATGCCCGTGCTTCGGCCAGCCTGGCCAGCCTGGCCGCCAGTTTCCCCTGCGAGATCCGTCTGGGCCATTCGGCCGAAGAACTATGCAACGCCAAGAACATCCTCGAAGTGATGATGCTGGCAGCCAGCCCGGGAACCGAGCTGCACCTTCAGGCCGAAGGCCAGCGCGCCGCCGAAGCTGTCGCAGCCCTGCAGGAGCTGGTTAACGCCCGCTTTCATGAGGATCAGGATTTCCCTGCAAAGCCCTGATGCATTCGGGACCGTCCTGCCGCGGGTCATTCACCAGCGTGGATACACGACGCTCCTGCAACGGCAATGCCGGCAGCTCAAGCAGGGTCAATACTTGCTCACGCGGCGTGGCCGGATCCAGCCAGGCCGTCAAATTCTCTTCTGCAATCAGTAACGGCCGGCGCAAGTAGGCGGCAGCACGGGTCAGCATGGCTGCTCCGCAGTATTCTGCACCAAATACCTGATAGGGCTCCCACAGGGCCGCCATATAGAAAAGTTTTTCCGGCCGGCTGAGCCAGTATGGCTGCTTGCGTGTCCCGGCCTTGCCACGCCATTCAAAAAAACCGTTGGCCGGTAATACGGCACGCCGGCCCTCGAGTGCGGCAGCAAAAAATTTCTGCGTGGCCAGGGTTTCACTGCGGGCATGCTCCACCACATGACTGAAGTCCTGCGACCAGGCCGGAGTGAAACCCCATAATGCCTGGCGCCATTGCCAACCCTCTGCGGATGCATGCAGCATCCAGACCTGCTGACGTGGAGCCAGGTTCCAGCGTGCCACAAAGTCTGGCGGCAACTGCGGCAACCGTGCTCGCACCTGCTCCGGCAAATGATAAAAACTGTAGCGTCCGCTCATGCGTCCTTTCCTGTTTCGAATCCGGCCCTGCTCGCCACAGCAGGACAAGCCATGACTGTTGTATTGCACAGCCACCAGCCCACTGCCCCACGGGCAACAATCGGCGTATAATAACGCAATTTATCTTGCGAGCCGTGCCGTACGGCCTTGAAAACAGAGAGACTCATGGGTTCATTCGACAATATCCGTCCCTATCACGATCATGAGGTGGCAGCCGTTCTCCAGCGTCTGTGCACCGACCCGGACTTTCTCGACGTGATTCTGCGCTACCGCCACCCGGCACTGGCCAACCACCTGGGCTGGCTGTTGCGTCCGCTGGTTGCCTGGCGTCTGCGCAAGGAAATTGCCGGCATCAACGATATTGCCGGCCTGCAGGCACGGGTGGCCCCCTATGTTGAGCGTTCGGTCAAAAAGGCCACCGACGGCATCAGCTTCTCTGGCATCGACAATTTGAACGCAGAAGGCGTGCATCTGTACCTGGCCAACCACCGCGATATCGTGATGGACCCAGCCTACGTCAACTTCGCTCTGTTCCAGGCCGGTATCGCCACGCCACGCCTGGCCATTGGTGACAACCTGTTGCAAAAGCCTTTCGTCAGTGACCTGATGCGCCTGAACAAGAGCTTCATCGTGCCCCGTTCGGTCAGCGGCCGCCGCGAAAAGCTCCAAGCCTTCCAGCAGCTGTCCAGCTACATCAACCACTCGCTGCTACGCGAACACAGCTCCATCTGGATTGCCCAGGCAGAAGGCCGGGCCAAGGATGGCGACGACCGCACCGACAGCGCCATCCTGAAAATGCTGCACATGTCACAGCGCGAGCTGGACTTCGCGACCGCCATCACCAGGCTCAACCTGACTCCGGTTGCCATCAGCTACGAATACGACCCCTGCGATCTGGACAAGGCCCGCGAGCTGTATATCCGCGCCAGCACCGGCAGCTACGAAAAACAGCCCGGTGAAGATGATGCCAGCATTGCCAAGGGTATCACCGGCTACAAGGGCCGCGTACACGTGCACTTTGCCGCACCCATCACTTCCGGCTTTATCGATGCCCGCGAACTGGCCAGCCAGGTCGATCAGCTGATCTGGCGCGACTATCGCCTGTTTCCGGTCAACTACCTGGCCTGGCACGAGTGGAGCGAACGCGACGAAAGCCTGGCGGTACCGCCAGCCGGCGAGGTATTCAGCGCTGCTGAAGCCGCCACTGCCCGAACCTTCTGGCAACAGCGGCTGCAACAGTGCCCGCCGGAACATCGCCCTTACCTGATCATGCAGTATGCCAATCCGCTGCAAAACCAGTACCGCAGCCTGGCTGCCAATTAAGACTCACGCAGGTTTTTGACATGTCCTGGTTACAAGTACGCCTTGCCGTCACCCCGGAAAACGCCACCCGCCACGAAGACCGGCTGCTGGCCATGGGCGCTGTTTCCGTCACCTTCATGGATGCCGAGGACCAGCCCATTTACGAGCCTGAACTGGGCACCACTCCTCTATGGAGCAAGACCCACCTGCTCGGCCTGTTTGAAGACGACCCCGGTCTTGACGGTCTGGAGCAGGCACTAAAGCAAAACTTTGCTGCAGAGCTGCCCGAGTACAGCGTCGAGGAACTGCCCGAGCAGGACTGGGAACGCTGCTGGATGGACGACTTCAAGCCCATGCGTTTTGGCCGCCGCCTGTGGGTGGTACCCAGCTGGCACAGCGCACCGGAACCCGATGCCGTCAACATGCTGCTCGACCCCGGACTGGCCTTCGGCACCGGCACTCACCCGACCACCGCCCTGTGCCTGGAGTGGCTGGACAGGCAACAGCTGGACGGCCTTGAGGTGCTCGATTTTGGTTGCGGCTCCGGCATTCTGGCCATCGCCGCCCTGCTGCTGGGTGCCAGCCACGCCACCTGCACGGATATCGACTCCCAGGCACTGGAAGCCACGGCTGACAATGCCGGCCGCAACGCCATCGACCCGGTCCGCTACAGCCTGTATCTGCCGGAAGACATGCCGGTCCGACAACACGACATGGTACTGGCCAACATTCTGGCCGGCCCGCTGGTCGAACTGGCCCCGCAACTGACTTCACTCTGCCGCTCCGGCGGCCGTCTGGTGCTGTCCGGCATTCTGGCCGAGCAGGCCGAAGAGGTGCGCAGTGCCTACCAGGAACATTTCACTCTGGAGCCGACCCGCGAGCTGGATGGCTGGGTCCGGATCAGCGGTATCCGCCGCTAAACCGACATGAGCAAGACTTTTCTGACCCAGTGCCCGCACTGCTCGACCCGCTTCCGGGTCAACAGTCAGCAGCTGCTTGCTGCCCAGGGCGCGGTACGCTGCGGCTCGTGCATGCAGGTATTCAACGCCCGGCTGTTTCTGGAGCAGGATGACGAAATCCCGTCGGCACAGGCACAAAGCAACCTGGACTCGCTGAAAATCCATGACGACATGGATATCGATCTGGACAGTCCAGACTTCGAGCAGGAGCTAGCCCGGCTGGCCCGCCAGGAAGCTGCAGAGAACCCTGCCCGCTCCGGCCAGGTCCAGCCCATCGACACAGGCAGTCATGCTGAAGAGCATGCTGATGAAGAAGACGCGCACGAGTCATCCATGTCGCCGTTACGCTATGCCGGCATAACTGACCTGCCAGCCGGCGCGGACGAACAGCTCGTAGCTGCGCACGAGGATGAAGCGGAGTTCTTTGCACTGGATTACGCAATTACCGCAACCGGTGATGACGACTATTCTGTGGTACCGGTATCCGGACAGCGGCACGAGCCGGCGGTCAGCGCCAATGATTTTGATGCCATTGATGAGGGGCCGCTACAGCTGGACTGGCAACCCGAACGGCGTAATCGCGCAACCTCGCTGTGGGCACTGCTGTGTCTGCTGGCAGCACTGGGGCTGGCCTTGCAATACAGTCTCTACAATCTTGAGCAGCTGGCTCGCCAGCCGGCAACCCGTCCATGGTTGCAGGCTGCCTGCAGTGTACTGGGCTGTCAGGTGCCAGAACAGGTGGATGTCAGTCTGATTACCAGCAGCAATCTAGTGGTGCGTCCACATGCCGAGTTCGCTCATGCCCTGAGCGTGGACGCCATCATCTATAACCGCGCCGGTTTCTCCCAGCCGTTTCCTCTGCTACAGCTGAACTTCATGAATGAAAGCCAGCAAGTGCTGGCCAGCCGCAATTTCAGGCCCGCCGAATACTTGGGCGGCGAGCTGACCGGCCGTACCAGCATGCCGGCCCAGACGCCCATCCGCATCGCGCTGGACGTGCTGGTGCCAGACGTCAGCGCAACTCGCTACAGTCTGGAATTTCTTTCACCGGAATGATTTTCGGGCCATCCGCTGTTACAGCAGAACGCAGCAACAGCGGACTTGGTCAAGGCTTATCTGACCAGCAGAACGTCACAGGGCGGATTTTCCAGAAAATGCTGCGCCAGGCTGCCCAGCAGGGCATCGGCCAGCACACCGCGACCATGCTTGCCCAGCGCCAGCAACTGCGGCCGCTGCTCACTGATCGCTGTCGCCAGACAATCATGCAGCTGGCCATGCAATAGCTCCTGGCTGATGGCTGCACCCTCCACAGGCATTTTCGCCCGTTCGTCTTCCACCAGCTGCGCAAACAGCTCCGTCTGCCACTCATGCTCGTCGGTACTGCAGCCATGCACCTGTGCCTGCTCCAGTACGTGCACTGCATGAATGCCGGCATCCGCAGCCAGCAGCGCGCGGGCCTTGTGCAATGCATTGCAGGCACAGAGGGAAAAGTCCATCGGCACCAGCGCCTGCCGGTAAGGCTCCAGTTGCTCGTCCACCACCAGCAGGACAGCGGCACTGCTGCGCTGCAGCACGCGTTCCAATGTGGTACCGGAAAAGTACAGGGGAGATTCCTGATGGTGGTCGCCCATCACCAGCAAGTCGACACTGCGTGCCTTTTGCTGGGCCACCAGCTTCTGCACCGGCCGGCCGGTGACAATCACCAGCTCTGCCGCAGACAGACGGAGCTGCTCAAGTTGCTCACCAATCAGCTGCTGCGCAATTTCGCGGTTGTGCTCCAGCACCTGCTTTGGCAGGTGCTCTTCCTGTACATGCAGCACCGTCAGCCGCGCGTCATGCTGTTCGGCCAGCAAGGCCGCCCGCTGCAGGGCCAGCCAGGCATGACTGCTGAGGTCATGCGCCACCATGATGTGCTGCATGCTACTTGGCAGCCTCCAGCGCCTGGTCCAGATCGGCAATGATGTCGTCAATGTGCTCGATACCGATCGACAGGCGGATCAGGTCCTGGCTGACACCGGCCTTGGCACCCTCTTCCGGTGACAGCTGACGGTGGGTGGTACTCGCAGGGTGACAGGCCAGGGTCTTGGCATCACCAATATTGACCAGCCGGTAGATCATCTGCAGCGCATCAATGAAGCGCGCGCCAGCTTCCTGGCCACCCTTGATGCCGAAGCTGAGAATCGCCGATGGCTTACCGCCATAGTATTTTTGCGCCAGTGCATGTTCGGGGTGGTCTGGCAGACCGGCATAGTTGACCCACTCCACCATCGGGTGGGCATTGAGGTATTCGGCAACTTTCTGCGCGTTGTCGCAGTGGCGCTCCATGCGCAGCGACAGGGTTTCCATGCCCTGCATGATCAGGAACGAGTTGAACGGCGACAGCGCCGCACCCATGTTGCGCAGCGGTACCACACGGCAACGGCCAATGAAGGCGGCCGGACCGAAGGCTTCGGTATAAACCACGCCGTGGTAGGACACATCAGGAGTGTTGAGCAGCGGGAAGCGCTCCTTGTGCTCGGCCCAGGGGAACTTGCCCGAATCGACAATGGCGCCGGCAATGGTGGTGCCGTGACCGCCGATGTACTTGGTCAGCGCATGTACCACGATGTCGGCACCGTATTCGATGGGGCGGCACAGCGCCGGCGAGGCCACGGTGTTATCTACGATCAGTGGCACGCCATGGCGGTGGGCCGCTTCAGCCAGCGCTTCTATATCCACCAGTGCGCTGGACGGGTTGCCGATGCTCTCGCAGAACACCGCCTTGGTCTTGTCGTCGATCAGTGCTTCCAGACCGGCAATGTCATCATGATCGGCAAAGCGCACTTCGATGCCCTGACGCGGCAGGGTGTGGGCAAACAGGTTGTAGGTACCGCCATACAGCTTGGAGACCGAAACGATGTTGTCACCTACCTCGGCAATCGCCTGGATGCTCATGGTGATGGCCGCCATACCGGAAGCCACCGCCAGCGCCGCGACACCGCCTTCCAGTGCGGCAACACGCTGCTCCAGCACGTCGGTGGTCGGGTTCATGATGCGGGTATAGATATTGCCGGGCACCTTGAGGTCAAACAGGTCGGCGCCATGCTGGGTGTCATCAAAGGTATAGGACGTGGTCTGATAGATCGGCACCGCAGCGGAGCGGGTGGTCGGATCGGACTTGTAACCAGCGTGAATGGCAAGGGTTTCCAGCTTCATGACGAACCTCTATCTATATCGGGCAAGAAATGCCGTCCAGCATGCCGCTGCCTGCGCATGCGGTCAAGCGCGCTTGAACGGCATGCTCGCACTCTGTCGTCAGGCACCTTACAATGGCCGCCGTGTTTTTATCGTCAGACCGACCAGGGGTTTCCTATGCAAGATCAGGGTTTGTTGCTGGTGAATCTGGGCTCGCCCCGTTCCACCGCCGTTAATGACGTACGTCAGTACCTGAACCAGTTCCTGATGGACCCCCATGTCATCGATCTGCCCTGGCCAATGCGCCGCCTGCTGGTCAGCCTGATCCTGCTGCGGCGCCCGGCCGAATCCGCCGAAGCCTACAAGCTGGTCTGGCAGCCGGAAGGCTCGCCCCTGATCACCATCAGCCAGCAGCTCTGCGATGCCGTGCGCAAGCTCTGGCCACATGGCCCGGTCGAGCTGGGCATGCGTTATGCAGAACCTTCCATGGAGTCGGCCCTGCTCAGCCTGGTCGAGCAAGGTGCCACCTGTGTCGTGCTGGCACCGCTATATCCGCAATTTGCCGACAGCACCACTACCACCGCCATCCAGGAAGCCTATCGCATCATCAGCAAGCACAACCTGGCACTGAAACTGCGCATCCTGCCGGCCTTCTATAATGATGAAGGCTATATCCGTGCTCTGGTGGCCAGCGCACAGCCGGCACTGGATAAAGGTTTCGACCACCTGCTGCTCAGCTTCCACGGCCTGCCCGAACGTCATCTGACCAAGCTGGATCCGAGCAAAAGCCACTGCCTGCAAAGTGCCGACTGCTGCCAGAACCCGCCAGAAGAAGTATTGGCCACCTGTTACCGCGCCCAGTGCATGCAGAGCGCCAGCCTGTTCGCCAAACAGGCCGGACTGCAGCCGGAGCAATGGTCGGTTTCCTTTCAGTCCCGCCTTGGCCGCGCCAAATGGATCGAGCCCTACACTGAAGAGCATCTGGACCAGCTGGCCCGGCAGGGTGTGAAAAAGCTGCTGATCATGTCACCGGCCTTTGTCGCCGACTGCATCGAAACCCTGGAAGAGCTGGCGATTCGCGGCCGCGAGCAGTTCATTGCTGCCGGCGGCGAAGACCTGCAACTGATCCCCTGCCTGACCGATCATCCTGACTGGGCTGCAGCCCTGGTCCGTCTTTGCGAGG
>CAZKTB010000054.1:0-8933 GCA_964555485.1 uncultured Thiopseudomonas sp.
GAGCAGACGCCACAAAGGTTGGGTGATTCGCCGGTCATGTAGGACGACAGGTGGCAGCGGCCTTCGGCCATGATGCACAGGCTGCCAAAGGCAAAGACTTCGATGGGTACCGTGGTGCTTTCCGCCACTTGTTTGACCTGGGCCAGCGATAACACGCGCGGCAGTACGGCACGCTTGATGTTGTAACGCTGCTGATAGAAGGACAGGGCCGGACCGTTGGTAGCCGAACCCTGTACCGACAGGTGCAAATTCAGATCGGGATGCTTTTCGCTGGCGTAGCTCAGCACTGCGGGATCGGCGGCAATCAGGGCATCGACACCCATGGCGGCGGCCTGATCGACGGCACGCTGCCAGCGCTCCCAGCCATCGGACTGGGCATAGGTGTTGACGGCAATATAGAGTTTTCTGTTGTTTTGACGGATCAGGTCAACACCTTCGGCCAGTTGCTTGTCGGTCAGGTTGAGACCGGCGAAGTGACGGGCGTTGGTGTCGTCCTTGAATCCTACATAGATGGCGTCGGCGCCTTGGCGCACGGCGGCTTTCAGAGCTGGCAAGCTGCCAGCAGGGCAAACCAGTTGCATGAAGACTCCCGGAAAGCAAAGGGTGGGAGAGGCCATGACAGGACTCGCAGTGCATGCAGAATGCCGGCCTCAGACTAGGGGCCAGGCGATGCGGGTGCTGAAAGCAAGGCGGCAGACGGCTGCTTTGCCCAGGTCACACTTAAACTACGCGGTGCTCTGGCTACAACAGGTTAATCTAGGGGCTTTGTCACGGATCGGCCTTGACGGAAGTCAAAGTGCGCAAACAGGGGGTGTTCAATCCTGTGTTCTGTCAGCCTGATCGGCTGTGTGGCACGGGCAAACTGCTTTCGCCTGGCTGGGGACAGCCCGGGTTTGCGGCAGGCTTTGCCAGGGTGCTTCAAGGGCGGGGTGATGAAAGACAACAGCCGCCGGGAACAGTAAGAATGGCTCCGGCGGATGTTGTTGGTATGGCTCTGCTGCCAGGAGTGGTCTGTCGCTGATTAGCGCTGAATTTCACGCTCGACATCAATTTCGTAAGGCAGGCCGAGCAGGCTGACTTCGGGCTGACCATCAATATCCAGCAGCAGTGCTTGCTGCTGTGCGGTTTCGGTCTGGGCCACTGCCAGCAGTTCGATACCCTGATCGCTGCGGGCCGCGCTGATGACTTCACCGGCCTTGCCGCCATCGGCTTGCAACAGGCTGGTGCCCGGTTGTGGCAGTTCGGTGGCTGCGCTGGAAAAATGCAGCATATGGCGCTTCTGCTTGCCAAGATATTGCATGCGCGCAACGATTTCCTGGCCGCTGTAGCAGCCTTTCTTGAAGCTCACCGCATCCAGCGCCGGCAGGTTCAGCATCTGCGGAATATAGCTTTCGTAGGAGCTTTCGGTAACCTGGCCGATGCCCTGACGGATCAGTTCAAGTTGCCAGGCATTGTTGTCCAGTTCGCTGGCGCGGTTGGCCAGCTGGCGTGAAGTGCAGGCTGCCTCGGTTGCCGGCAGCCAGAGTTCGGCCAGCCGGTCGCTGATGCGGATGGCCAGCATCTGGTTGTGCTGGGTTACTGCGCCGCTGTTGTCCGGCAGCTCGATGCCCAGCTCCTGCAGTGTGCTTTCGGGGTTGATCAGACCGAGCTGGACCCAGTCGGCGCTCTCGTCCTGCAGGGTGGACTTGGAAAAGATCGCAAACTTTTTCAGTTCCGCCAGCTGCTTTTCCACCAGTTCGCGCGCCATTGACAGCAGGAAGCCGTCGCCCTGCATGGCCAGGCGGAAGCTTGACTGCATGCGCCCCTTGGGGTTGCAGCGGGCACCCAGGCTGCTCTGGTCGTGGCTGACATAGTTCAGGTTGCAGGTCAGCTGGCCTTGCAGGAACTTGGCGGCATCCGTACCGCGTACTGCAAGCATGCCTTGCTGGTTAAGAACTACAAAGGCTGGCGTCTGGCTCATGGTCGTGTCTCGTGATAATGGCGGGCCAACATGATAGAACTTTCGCGGCGGCTTGTCAGTGGGTGCCAAATAGCGGCGGCTGGCTTATACTTGCGCGCGTCCAAACGGAGATTCCCAATGACTACAGAAACTGAACTGAACCGTCTGTTCTGGCACAGCCGTCGCGGCATGCTGGAGCTGGACGAGCTGCTGGTACCCTTTGTGCGCGAAGCCTATACCGGTCTGGAAGCAGACGACAAGGCACGCTATGAAAAGCTCCTGACCTGCGAAGACCAGGACATGTTTGGCTGGTTCATGCGCCGCAATGAGCCCGCTGATGCCGATCTGAAAAGGATCGTCGAGCTGGTGCTGGACCATAGCAAACGTACCCGCAAGGTATAAAAATGCAGCCCTGTTTCTGGTGGCCCTCATCCCGGCTGGCCAGGTTGCAGGGCATTCTGGGCCTGCTTGCCGGACTGGCAGTTGCCTTCAGCGGCATGCCCTATCAGGCCAGGGCAGTGTTGGGCATCTTTTGTCTGTGCTGGGCTTGCTGGCGTTTTGCCGGAGCAGCTGGCCGGCATAAAGCCGCAGACTGCCGGGGATTACGCCATCAGCGTGCCGATGGTTGGCAGCTCTGGCGCTCTGACAGGGGCTGGCAACAGGTACGCGTGCTTGCCGGCAGCCTGGTAACCAGACATCTGGTGGTGCTGCGCCTGCAGGCCGAAGCCGATGGCAGGCGCCGCGAAACCCTCGTCATTCCTTCTGATGTGCTGGATGCAGACAGTCACCGGCGTTTGCGCTTGTGGCTGCGGCTCACTCCCTTGGCTGGTCGGGCTGCAAAATCGTCTCCAGCGTTTCCGGCAGCTGATCCGGGTAGTCCAGGGTAAAGTGCAGGCCACGGCTTTCCTTGCGCTGCATTGCACAGCGGATCATCAGCTCGGCCACCAGCGCCAGGTTGCGCAGCTCCAGCAAGTCCGGACTGACCCGGTAATTGCTGTAGAACTCGTCAATTTCCTTGTGCAGCAGATGCACGCGGTGCAGTGCCCGCAGTAGCCGCTTGTCGGTACGTACGATGCCGACATAGTTCCACATGAAGCGGCGCAGCTCGTCCCAGTTGTGCGAAATCACCACGTCTTCGTCCGAATCTGTTACCTGGCTGGCATCCCAGGCCGGCGGCAGTTCGGGCTCTTTGATGCTGGCCTGGTGGCTGTCGATATGCTCGGCGGCCGACTGGGCATAGACAAAGCATTCCAGCAAGGAATTGCTGGCCATGCGGTTGGCACCATGCAGACCGGTATAGCTGGTCTCGCCGATGGCGTAGAGTCCCGGCAGGTCGGTACAGCCGTTCTGGTCGATCATCACGCCGCCGCAGGTGTAGTGTGCGGCAGGTACCACCGGAATCGGCTCGCGGGCAATATCCAGTCCGAACTTCAGGCAGTTGCGATAGACAGTGGGGAAGTGCTCGCGAATGAAACTGGCCGGTTTGTGGCTGATGTCGAGATAGACATGGTCCAGACCCAGGCGCTTCATTTCGTGGTCAATGGCACGGGCCACTATGTCGCGCGGAGCCAGCTCCAGGCGCTCGTCATAGCGTTCCATGAAACGTTCGCCGTTGGGCAATTTGAGTACGGCACCTTCACCACGCAACGCCTCGGTGATCAGGAAGCTTTTCGCCTGCGGGTGATACAGGCAGGTCGGGTGAAACTGGTTGAATTCCAGGTTGGCCACCCGGCAGCCGGCACGCCAGGCCATGGCAATGCCGTCACCACAGGCCCCGTCAGGGTTGCTGGTATACAGATAGACCTTGGCCGCGCCACCAGTGGCCAGAATCACGAAACGGGCGGCGTGGGTATCCACTTCACCGGTTACCGTATTCAGCACATAGGCACCGACACAGCGGCGACCACCTTCGGCGCTGGCCGGGCGGGTGATCAGGTCGACTGCCAGCTGGTTTTCCAGCAGCCGGATGTTGTCACGCTGGCGGGTATGGCGCAGCAGGGTGTCGAAAATGGCGGCGCCGGTGGCATCGGCGGCATGAATGATGCGCCTGTGGCTGTGGCCGCCTTCACGGGTCAGGTGATAGGCGTAGTGCTGCTCCAGCTCCTGCTCCGGCGTGTTGCGGGTAAAGGGCACGCCCAGCTCCAGCAGCCAGTTGATCGCATCTTTGCTGTTGGCTACGGTAAACTGCACGGCATCTTCACGGCACAGGCCGGCACCCGCATTCAGGGTGTCACGCACGTGGGCTTCGATACTGTCGGTTTCATCCAGCACCGCGGCCACACCGCCCTGGGCGTAGTAGGTGGATCCGTTATTCAGCTGGCCTTTGCTCAGTACGGCAATGTCGAGGTTGGCGGGCAGCTTGAGGGCGGCACCAAGACCGGCAGCACCGCTGCCGATGATGAGTACGTCGTGCCTGTAGAATTGGCTCATGTTGTGAAGTCCGTCAGAAAATGCGCAATTAGTATAACGCTGCCGGCCGGACAAAATGTAGTTGATGGAACTTTTTCTGCAGGGATTGCTCAATACAAACAGCCTGTGACTACCCGAAACAGGGGGGTGGTCGCATTACAGGTGGTCTTTGCCATGCAATGGACAAGACACGGGGGATGATTGAATGAACATTGAGATGCACAAAAGGGGCAAATGCGGCTTGGCCGGGTACGGTACATGACCGTCGATGACGACAAGCTGCTGGTAAAGCGGGTACAGGACGGCGACAAGCGTGCTTTTGATTTGCTGGTTTTGAAATATCAGAGCCGCATCATGGCACTGGTGGTGCGCTTTGTGCACGACTCTCACGAGGCCCAGGATGTAACCCAGGAAGCCTTTGTCAAAGCCTATCGGGCGTTGGGCAACTTTCGTGGTGACAGTGCTTTTTATACCTGGCTGTACCGGATCGCCATCAATACGGCGAAGAATTATCTGGTTTCACGCAACCGCCGGCCGCCGAGCTTTGATGTGGATGCGGGTGATGCCGAATTTTATGACGGTGACCATGCACTGAAGAGCATGGAAACACCGGAGCGTTTGCTGCTGCGTGACGAAATCGAGCAGACAGTGCAGGAAAGCATCAGCAAACTGCCCGAAGACCTGCGTGTGGCGCTGACCCTGCGCGAGTATGAAGGCATGAGTTATGAAGACATTGCCAATGTGATGCAGTGTCCGGTGGGAACGGTGCGTTCGCGCATTTTTCGCGCCCGGGAAGCGGTCGACAAGGCCTTGCGTCCCTTGCTGAATGACAGCTGATTTTATCTTGAGGAAATTGTTGCATGAGTGAACATAACCTTGAACAGACTCTGTCCGCACTGATGGATGGCGAGGCGAGTGAGCTGGAGCTGCACCGCGTGCTCAGGCATCTGGATGATCCCGAGGTGCGTCAGGCCTGGCAGCGCATGCATCTGGTGCGTTCGGCAATGCACCAAGAGCCGGTGGTGGCGGTGGATGTGTCTGCTGCGGTACGGGAAGCTCTGGACGGGGTCGAAATGGAAGGCGCGGCGCCGGTACAGGAAGCTGTTCCGGCCCGTGCGAGCGGCTGGAAAAACTGGCAGCGCATGGCTGTCGCCGCTTCCGTAATGCTGGCCGTGCTGGGCGGTGTACGCTTTTACAATCAGACCCAGCTGCAGACGGCGGAGCCGGCATTGGCTCAGTCTGCGGTGCCGGCAGTGCAGCAGCAAAGAGCTCCTGCCTATCTGCGCGAGCGTCCGGTGGTGTTGGCCAGCTATGGCGGTCAGCTACAGCAGGAAGAGCAGCAGGACGTGCCCCGTACAACCCAATGGCACCGTGAACAGCTGCCGCTTTATCTGAAGCAGCATGCCCGCCAGAGCGCAACCGGAGCTGGTGAAAGTGCGCTGCCCTATGCCCGTGCTGCCAGCATGGAAGGACGCTGATACCGTGTGGTGCCGTTTGGCCTGGCTGGTAACCTTGGCCCTGTTGCTTGTAGGTGGGCGCTGGGCTTCAGCCCAGACCCTGGAAGATCAGCTGTCACAGTGGCAGCTGCTGCAGGAGCGTACCAGCTATCACGGCAGTTTCGTTTACGAGCGCAAGGGCGTCTTTTCCACACACCAGGTATGGCGTCAGGCCGATGCTGATGGCGAGTCCAGGGAGCGCTTTTTGCGGCTCAATGGCAGCCGGCTGGAAGCCTTGCGCATCAACGGCCGACTGGCCTGCATGACCCGTTCCTATCCGGACCAGCCGCCGAGCAGCCAGCAGGAGCCGGTATTGCCGGTCAACCGCTTCGATCTGGCCCGCATGGGCGCCGGCTATCACACTGAACATGTCGGTCGTGGCCGTGTTGCCGACCGGGATGTGGCTATTTTGCTGTTCACTCCGCGGGATATACACCGCTATCCGCTTGAAGCGCACTTTGACCTTGAAACCGGAGTGGTGCTCAAGTCGTTGCTGCTGAATGAGCAGGCCGAGCTGCTGGAGCGTTTCCAGTTCATCAGTTTCGAAGCTGGTGCGCAGCCGGGCAGATTGTTGCAGGTTGAAGGCTGTCAGACGATTGCTGCAGAACAGGGTCTCGAGCCTGCCAGCGGACCTGACTGGCATGTCAGCTGGGTGCCCGATGGCTTTGTACCTGGCGGGAGCGGTCCGGCTCGCCAGGGGGGCATCAGCAGCCAGCTGTTTTTTGACGGCCTGGCACATTTCAGCGTCTTTGTCGCTGCGGTGGATACCGGCATGACCGACATGGAACATCACCAATTGGGGCCTACCGTGGTAATTTCCCGGCCTGTCGAGCAGGGCGAGCAGCAGTACATGATCACTGTGTTGGGCGAAATCCCTGCGGCAACCGCACACCGCATCGCTCTTTCGGTAAGCCTTGACGAGGCTGCTGGCGATGATTGAAGAACGCGGGCAGGTCATGGCGGTTGAAGGCGCCCAGATAAGGGTTGCGGTAAACCGGCAAAACTCCTGTGGCAGTTGCAAGGCCCGCGCCGCCTGTGGCCAGGGACTGATGCAAAGCCTGAAGCCGGGGCGGGTGCATGAAGTGCTGGCACTCTGTGAATATCCGGTACAGGTTGGCGATACCGTGGTGCTGGGTGTGGAAGAATCTCTGGCTCTGCGCGGTGCCGTGCTGGTTTATTTGTTGCCGCTTTTGGCCCTGCTGGCCGGCGCCTTGCTGGCCGACTGGCTCGGATTGAGCGAAGGCTGGAGCATTTTGGCTGCTTTGACCGGATTTGCCCTGGCGGTAACCGGACTCTATCTGTACAACCGCTCCCTGGTCGGGCGGACAGGCATGCTGCCACTGGTGCTTCGGGTTGAGCCGGCCCTGAGCCAGACCGCTACTGTGCGCTGGCAACCCTGAATTTCTGAACTTGTCGGAATCCTGCTGGTCAGAAAAGCCGTATTCCCGACTAGTGGCCATTTGCCCTTGTCGGGTCTTTTCCCTTATAGATAAAACATGCATTGGAGTAATAAAGGATGCGTACAGCGAAAGCATTGTTTGCCGGGTTGTGTGTCAGCCTGCTGATCATTCTGGCACCCGCAGCCAACGCACAGCTACCGGATTTTACCGCGCTGGTGGAAGAGTCCTCGCCGGCTGTGGTCAATATCAGTACCAGGCAAAAGCCGCAGGCTGCAGCAGCCGGACGTGGCCAGCTGATGATTCCCGAGCTGGAAGGGCTGCCCCCCATCTTCCGCGACTTTTTTGAACATGCCTTTCCGATGCCGCGTTCCCCCAACAGTCCGCGCCGGCAGGAAGCCCAGTCACTGGGTTCCGGCTTCATCATTTCACCGGACGGCTACATCCTGACCAATAACCATGTGGTGGCTGATGCCGACGAGATCATCGTACGCCTGTCCGACCGCAGCGAGCTGGTGGCCGAGCTGGTGGGTACCGATCCACGTACCGACGTAGCCTTGCTCAAGGTCGAAGGCAAGCGCCTGCCGGTGGTCAAGACCGGCAAGTCCGTCGACCTGAAAGTGGGGGAGTGGGTGCTGGCCATCGGTTCTCCGTTCGGTTTTGACCATTCGGTGACCGCAGGTATCGTTTCTGCCAAGGGCCGCAACCTGCCCAATGACAACTATGTGCCTTTCATCCAGACCGACGTGGCCATCAACCCGGGCAACTCCGGCGGTCCGCTGTTCAATCTGAATGGCGAGGTGGTAGGTATCAACTCGCAGATTTTCACCCGTTCCGGCGGCTTCATGGGCCTGTCTTTTGCCATTCCGATGGAAGTGGCGATGGATGTGGCCGATCAGCTGAAGAGTAGCGGCAAGGTCGAGCGTGGCTGGCTGGGTGTGGTGATCCAGGAGGTCAACAAGGATCTGGCCGAGTCTTTTGGTCTGGACAAGCCTGCAGGCGCGCTGGTAGTGCAGATTCTTGAAGATAGTCCGGCCGGCAAGGGCGGCATCCGTCTGGGTGATGTGATCCTGAGCATGAACGGCAAGCCGGTAGTGATGTCGGCCGACCTTCCACACTTAGTGGGTGCGCTGAAGCCCGGCGCAACCGCAAAAATGGAAGTGATGCGTGAAGGCAAACGCCAGACGGTCAAGGTCAAGGTGGGTGCAGCGCCGGGTGAAGGTGATGAAAGCGTTGCCGACACTTCACGCAGTGACAGCAGCAATGTGGAAAACCCGCTGGGTGTCACGGTCGGCGAGCTGACTGCCGAGCAGAAGAAGATGATCGACCTGGAAACTGGCGTGCTGATCCAGGACGTGCAGGAAGGACCGGCTGCCATGATCGGCCTGCGTCCGGGCGACGTCATCACGCACCTGAACAATCAGCAGGTTGACTCGGTCAAGTCCTTCAATGCCATAGTGCAGAAGCTGCCACGTGACCGTTCACTGTCCATGCGTGTGTTGCGCCAAGGCAGGGCGAGCTTCATTACTTTCAAGCTGGCGCGTTAGCGGCAGGCTGCTGTTCTGTAACGGAAACCGGAGTTTTGCTCCGGTTTCTGCGTTTCAGGGCGGGAATACCGGCTTTTTGCAGCCCTTTTCAGCTGCTGTTGTACGGCATAGATGACTAAAGCAGGGCGCATCAGGTAAACTAGCC
>CAZKTB010000054.1:8943-9192 GCA_964555485.1 uncultured Thiopseudomonas sp.
TTTGTGAGCGACCTGAGTCATATTCGTAATTTTTCCATCATTGCCCATATCGACCACGGCAAATCCACCCTGGCCGACCGCCTGATCCAGATTTGCGGCGGCCTCAGCGAACGTGAAATGGAGTCCCGTGTACTGGACTCAATGGACCTTGAGCGCGAGCGTGGCATTACCATCAAGGCGCATAGCGTCACCCTTGATTACAAGGCCCGTGATGGCCAGACCTATCAGCTCAACTTCATTGATACTCCC
>CAZKTB010000055.1:0-9157 GCA_964555485.1 uncultured Thiopseudomonas sp.
AAAGCTGAAGCAAGCGTGTTTGCTTCAGCTTTTTTTCTGGGTGACGCTGAGGAAGCTGGCGGTAAAGATCAGGGCGGCGCCGGCCCAGGAACTGGGGCCGGGGGTTTCGTTCCAGAGTATCCAGGCGATCAGGCCGGAGAAGATGATGGCGCTGTAGGCGACCGGACCGATCAGGCCGGGCGGGGCCAGGCTGTAGGCGCGTGACATGGCGAACTGGGCAACAGCAGCAAAGAAGCCGGCGCCGAACAATAGCAATAGTTGATGACTATCCAGTGGTTGCCAGGCCCAGCCCAGCGGTAACGCAGAGAAGCAGGCGCTGAAGAAGGCGAAGTAGAACACTATGCGAAAAGAGGGCTCGCTGTCGCTCATTTCACGGATGGAGACAAAGGCACTGGCGGCCAGCAAGCTGGCGGCAAGGCCAACCAGTGACATGCTGCTGAACAGTGCACCGGACGGCTTGCTCACCAGCAGTACGCCAATCAGACCCACCAGCGACAACACCAGCATGCGTTTGGTCAGCGGCTCTTTCAGCCAGAACCAGGCCAGCACCGGGGTGAATACGGGTGCCGAGTAGGTGAACAGCATGGCGTCGGCCAGCGGCAGATGGGCAATGGCGTAAAAGAAGCAGTACATGGCACCCAGGCCATAGCCGGTACGCTTCAGGTGGGTCAGGGGCCGGGCGGTTTTCAGCGGCTGAAAGCCGCGAACCAGCACCAGTGGCAGGAAAAACAGCACGCCGACCAGATTGCGGAAAAACACTATGACCTCGTTGCCGACGCTGGCCGAGGCTTCACGGACGAAAACGCCCATCAGGGAAAACAGCAGGGCAGAAAGAGCCAGCAGGGCGGCTCCGCGCAGCGGCTGTACGCTGCGCATCAGTGGGATAGCCGGTTCTGCAGTTGTTGCAACATGGCCGCGCGTTTGAACAGCAGGTGCCAGCGCTTGCCGCCGAGCTGGCGCCACAGGCGTGCCGAGCGGATGCCGGCAAACAGCAGCGCGCGGATCTTGGCCGCTGTTGCTTCCTGTTGCAGGTAACGCATGTCGCCATGTACCTGGATGCGCTGGTTGAAGGTGCTGATGGTGTCCTGATAAAGATCGGCAAAGGCACCAACCACGCCACTGCTGGTGATGCCCAGCTGTTCGGCCTGCTGGCCGATACGGTCCAGTCGCTCACCGGTCAGCTGCAACAGGTCGTCACGACGTGCGAACTGTTGCTCCAGTCCCAGCATCGACAGTGCATAGCGCAGGCTCTCGCGGGGCAGATTGTGGGCATCGCGCAGCAGGGCGGCCTGCAGGGTGCGGTAACCTTCGCGCAGTGCATAGTCGTCGCCGTCGTATACATCCAGCGTGGTTTTCGGGTTGAGCACCAGCAGGGTATTGAGCATGTATTCCAGCGAGGCATCGCTGATCTGGCCGGTCTGGGCCAGCTTGTGCACCAGATGGGCGGCCTGGAACAGACCGCCCAGTGCTACCAGTTGTTCTTGTATGGGGGTCATGGGCGCTCGATTCCTTCATCCCAGGGCTGGCAGGATTCAATGATGCCGCCACCCAGACAGATATCACCGTCATAAAATACGATCGACTGGCCGAGGGTAACCGCACGCTGTGGCTGCTCGAAGGTCACCAGATAGCCGTCATCCAGCTGCTCCAGGCGGCAGGCCTGATCCGGCTGACGGTATCGCACCTTGGCCGTCAGGCTGTCGAGCTTGCCTGTATCAACCGGATTGATCCAGTTGACCTGGCGCGTGACCAGGCTGCGCGAAAACAGCCATGGATGTTCGTTACCCTGACCGACAATCAGCACATTGCGTTTCAGGTCCTTGGCCAGCACGTACCAGGGTTCTTCGCTGGCATCTTTCATGCCGCCGATGCCCAGTCCCTGACGCTGGCCGATGGTGTGATACATCAGGCCGGCGTGCTCGCCAATCACCTGGCCGTCGACGGTTTCGATCTGGCCCGGGCGGGCCGGCAGGTATTGCTTGAGAAAGTCGGTAAAGCGGCGCTCGCCGATGAAGCAGATGCCGGTCGAGTCCTTCTTGTCGGCAGTGATCAGCCCGTGTTCTTCGGCCAGTGCGCGTACTGCCGGCTTTTCCAGCTCGCCAATGGGGAACAGACTCTGGGCGATTTCACGGCCGCCAACGGCATACAGGAAATAGCTCTGGTCCTTGTTACCGTCCACTCCCTTGAGCAGCAGGCTGTGGCCATCGACATCCTGGCGGCGCACATAGTGGCCAGTGGCGATCAGCTCGGCGCCAAGCATTTTGGCGTAGTCGAGAAACGCCTTGAACTTGATTTCGCGGTTGCACAGGATGTCCGGGTTCGGCGTGCGGCCAGCCTGGTATTCGGCCAGAAAGTGCTCGAAGACATTGTCCCAGTACTCGGCGGCGAAGTTGGCAGTGTGCAGTTTGATGCCAAGGGTGTCGCACACGGCCTGGGCATCGGCCAGGTCTTCGCGGGCGGTGCAGTATTCGGTGCCGTCGTCCTCTTCCCAGTTCTTCATGAACAGGCCTTCAACCTGATAACCCTGCTGCAACAACAGAAGGGCGGCAACGGATGAGTCAACACCGCCGGACATGCCGACAATGACGCGGGTGGTATTTGTTTGGGTCATGGTTTCCACGGATACAGCAGAATGGAATGAATGCGCGCAGTTTATCAGGTTGGCGTCAAAAAATACCCTTGAGCATGTCCAGCGGGTAGCGCGGGCCGTCCAGATAATCTTTCAGGCATTGCAGCACCAAAGGACTGCGCCATTGCTCCCGTTCGGCCAGCAGATCCTGCTCGTTGAGCCATAACGGCTCGATGATTTCCTTGTCCAGCTGCGCGTTCTCCTCGGCCCCCAGCGCCCGGGCGGCAAAACACAGGCGCTGGTAGGTAACACCATTGTGTGCCTTGTACAGGTATAGGCCGGTAATGGCGTAGGGCTCGATGTGCCAGCCGGTTTCTTCCAGAGCTTCGCGTACGGCAGCCTGTTCCAGCGTTTCCTCGGGGTCGAGATGGCCGGCCGGCTGATTGATCACTATGCCGCGGCTGGTACGTTCGCGCACGAACAGGAAGCGGCCGTCCCGCTCGACAATGCTGGCAACCGTTATATGGGGTGTAAATGACATCGCTGGCCTCCTTGGCGAATGCTGTGCAGATAAGGTAAGTCTAAGGTCTTAATACCTGACTGGCCATATGGGTTTATCATTGCTGGAAGTTGTGAAACCGGCATAACTTGATCCGGTACAAGGTAAGCGGATCGAATTATGCTATAATGTCGGCCGTTGCAAAACATGTGACCCATTAGCCATATCTATTGTCGCATGAGCTGTTGAAAGAGAATTTCAGTTCTGTCAGGCCACCCGCGTGACAGCTTTTTGTTTTAAACCACGTTAAACACGGAGTTACAGCATGGGATACCAAAAGATCCAGGTGCCAGCCGGTGACAAAATCACCGTTAATGCAGACTTGTCCTTAAATGTTCCTAACAACCCGATCATTCCTTACATCGAGGGTGACGGCATTGGTGTTGACATCAGCCCCGTCATGATCAAGGTGGTTGATGCAGCCGTTGAGAAAGCCTACGGCGGCGACCGCAAGATTTCCTGGATGGAAGTCTATGCCGGTGAGAAAGCCACCCAGGTATACGATTCCGAAACCTGGCTGCCAGAAGAAACCCTGGAAGCTGTCCGCGACTACGTAGTATCCATCAAGGGTCCTCTGACCACTCCAGTTGGTGGCGGCATCCGCTCCCTGAACGTTGCCCTGCGCCAGGAGCTGGACCTGTACGTTTGCCTGCGTCCAGTACGCTGGTTCAACGGTGTACCAAGCCCGGTCAAGCGTCCTCAGGACACCGACATGGTCATCTTCCGCGAGAACTCCGAAGACATCTACGCCGGTGTCGAGTGGGAAGCTGGTACTCCAGAAGCCACCAAGGTCATCAAGTTCCTGACCGAAGAAATGGGTGCCACCAAGATCCGCTTTACCGAAAACTGCGGTATCGGCATCAAGCCGGTTTCCGAAGAAGGTACCAAGCGTCTGGTTCGTCGCGCACTGCAGTATGCAGTCGACAACAACCGTGAGTCCGTGACCCTGGTACACAAGGGCAACATCATGAAGTTCACCGAAGGTGCCTTCAAGGACTGGGGCTACGAAGTTGCCCGTGACGAGTTCGGTGCCGAGCTGCTGGATGGCGGCCCATGGATGCAGTACAAGAACCCGAACACCGGCAAGAACATCATCGTCAAGGACGGTATCGCTGACGCCATGCTGCAGCAGATCGTTCTGCGCCCTGCAGAGTACGACGTCATCGCCACCCTGAACCTGAACGGTGACTACATCTCCGACGCCCTGGCTGCCCAGGTAGGTGGTATCGGTATCGCACCAGGTGCCAACCTGTCCGACACCGTTGCCATGTTCGAAGCCACCCACGGTACCGCACCCAAGTACGCGGGCCAGGACAAGGTGAACCCCGGTTCCCTGATCCTGTCTGCCGAAATGATGCTGCGCCACATGGGCTGGACCGAAGCTGCTGATCTGATCATCGACGGCATCAACGGTGCCATCGGCGAGAAGACCGTAACCTACGACTTCGAGCGTCTGATGGACGATGCCAAGCTGCTGTCCTGCTCCGAGTTCGGCGATGCCATGATTGCCAAGATGTAATCTGCTAGCTGGATAAAAAAGCGCCCCACTCATGTGGGGCGTTTTTGTCTGGATGATGAAAATGACGCAAGAAGACGATTTCGCACTCTTTGCCCGGGAAATGCAGGGTGTGCGCAGGATACATGTGGACCAGGCGGATACCGGCAAGAAAAAGGTTGTCGACCGCAAGAATCTCGAACTGGCACGCAAGCGGGCGGTACATGTCGAGCAAGAGCTGAAAATGGACGGCCTGTCCGATCAGTACGTGCTGGATGTGGCACCTGAAGAGTTTTTACTCTGGGGCCGTGACGGTGTGCAGGATAGCCAGCTGCGCCGGCTGAAGGCCGGGCAGATCGCCTTTGAGGGCAGCATTGACCTGCATGGCATGACTGTCGAGCGTGCCCGTAGTGAGCTATGGGGTTTTCTGGCCGAGGCGGTGAAACTGGAAGTGCGCTGCGTGCGTGTCACCCATGGCAAATCAAACCGGCTGGATGGCCGCAAACCGATGCTGAAAAGTCACGTCAACACCTGGCTGCGTCAGCACGACAAGGTGCTGGGCTTCAGTTCATGCCATCCCAGGCATGGCGGTGCAGGTGCAGTCTATGTGCTGCTCAAGCGCAATATGCTGGAAGGGCGGGATGAGGGCGTGTTTTAGTCTGCGTGAGCACGCAGCAAGTCTGTTCTGCCGGGCTTCGTAAATGCCGTCGAGGTTTTGCTCGACAGGCCGGCTTCTGGCAACAGGGATCCTGTCACTGATATGGCTGCAAATACTGTAAAAGAAAAATCCTGCCAGAGCCTCGTTGGCGAGCTGGCAGGATGGGCGTGAGTTAACGTACTGCCTTCTGGTTATAAAGCGATGCCAGCAGATCGTCGAGCACGGCGTTGTTCAGGTTCCTGTGGTGGTTGGCAATGATTACCACTGCCCAGTCGTTACCGTCCTTGTCCTGGCTGTAACCGGCAAGGGCGCGTACATTCTTCAGTGTTCCGGTCTTGACTCTGGCCTTGCCGGCAATCGGCTGTCTGGCCAGCCGGCGGCGCATGGTGCCGTCGATGCCAACTATCGGTAGCGAAGCCTTGAACTCGGCCGCGTAAGGGCTGCGGGCAGCCTGCCGCAACATCAATGCCAGTTCGCGGACGGTGAGGCGTTCCTGCCGGGACAGGCCGGAGCCGTTCTCAATCACCAGGTTGTTGCTGCGACCACCCATGTCTTGCCACCAGTTGCCCAGGGCGCGGCGGGCTGCCACCACGTCATCGGCATCATCTGGTGCACGAAAATGTGCACCAAGGGTGATGAACAGCTGCTTGGCGATGGTGTTGTTGCTGAACTTGTTGATGTCGCGGATGGTGTCGGCCACGGAGGCTGATGGTAGTCTGGCCAGCAGTTTGGCACTGTCCGGTGTTTCACCGAGCAATGTCTTGCCGTTCAGGGTACCGCCCATGTCGTCCCAGGTACTGCGGATCACGCCGGATGAATAGCGGGTGTGATCGATGAAAGCGAAATAGCGCTCGCTTTTACAGCCTTCGGGAATGCTGCCGGATACGGTCAGGCTGAGCTGGTCGGCGCTCTGGCGCGGCAGGAAGCTGACCTTGGTGTGCACGTGACAGGCCTTGGCCGGTACCACCTGCACCTGGTTGTTGACCTGTACTTCTGGCACCAGCGGATCAGATACCACCACCGCTTTGCCGCGGTCAGTGCGCACGATGAAGCGCTGGGCATTGAAGTTGATCAGCAGGCCGTCGGGCTCGACCATGAATGGCCGGTACAGGTCGCTGGCTTCGCCGTCAAAGGCGATCAGGTTCTTGATGTCGTAGTAGCTGCCGTCCAGTACCAGGTTGCCACGAATGTGCTTGACGCCCTGCAGCTTGAGGTCGCGCAGCAGCAGCCAGAGGCGTTCGGTGGTCAGCTTGGGATCGCCACCACTGCGAAAATACAGGTTGCCGTGCAGTGTATCGCCAATGACTTCGCCATCGGTCAGCAGATCGGTTTTCCAGGCGTAGGTCGGGCCGAGAGTGTCCAGAGCGGCGTAGGTGGTCACCAGTTTCATTACCGAAGCCGGATTGACCGATTTGTCGGCGTTGTAGCTTGTGCCCTGCGCGGTTCCGCTCAGGGGCAGGGTGATCAGGGACAGGGCATCGGCGGGCAACTGGTGGCGTGTCAGCACGCGCTGGATGTCATTGGCATCAGGGTGGGCTGCATGGGCAAGGGAAGCCAGGCTTGCGGACAGGCCGAGAAAAGCAGAAAAAATAAATTTGCGCATCGAGAATGAACTGCAGAACTTGAATAAAGAGGGATGGGCCGACTGCTGTGCCGGATAGATGTTCAGGCTGCACAGTATGCCTGAACTGCCGTTAATAAAAAATGACGTCAAAATGTGATGATGCTTGTTTGATTGGACTTTCCGTTCATTGCCGGCATCTGTGAGTAGCAGGTCCGGTTGTGCGAAGGGGCTTGCCCCTGAGAAGGCGTCAAACACAAAACTCGGGGGCAAGCCCCCTCGCACAGAATAGAAGCTTCTGTACAACCAGTCCGCTAAGCTGTCATACGGCCAATTATTTGGCTATCGGCAGCAGGAAGTCTGGTAAACTGTGCGCCTGAATATTTGGAGGCTGTCATGGCAAAAAACCGTTCGCGCCGTCTGCGCAAAAAACTCTGTGTTGACGAGTTCCAGGAGCTGGGCTTCGAAGTCCAGGTTGTCTACCCGGAAACCCTGTCCGATGAAGCCATCGAGGCTTTCTTTTCCGATTTCGTGGTCGAGGCCGTTGAGCAAAATGGCCTGGGCCTGATTGGTGGTCCCGAGTACTCCCTGATTTGCCTGGGCAAGCGTGGTTCGGTCAGCGAAGAGCAGCGCAGTGCCGTTAAAGCCTGGCTGAAAGGTCGCAGCGAGCCAGAGAGCGTTGAAGTCAGCGAGCTGCAGGATGCTTGGTACCCCGAGACACCGGTACGTCAGCAAGCCTGATCGGCATGCAATAAAAAACGGGACGCCTTGGCGTCCCGTTTTTGTTTGTGTGCAATGGCCCTTAGCAGGTGGCGACATTAGCCGCCCAGATAGGCCTTGCGTACCTCTTCGTTGACCAGCAGGTTGGCGCCGCTGTCTTCCAGTACTACACGACCGTGCTCCATGACATAGCCGCGGTCGGCCAGTTTCAGTGCCTGGTTGGCGTTCTGCTCGACCAGAAACACTGTGACGCCGGCTTCGCGCAGCTGTTCCAGAATGGCAAAGATTTGCTGGATGATGATGGGAGCCAGACCCAGGGAAGGCTCGTCAAGCAGCAGCAGGCGCGGCTCGCTCATCAGGGCACGGCCGATGGCCAGCATCTGCTGTTCGCCACCGGACATGGTGCCGGCACGCTGGGCAAAGCGTTCATGCAGGCGCGGGAACAGGCCCAGTACCCGCTCCAGACGCTCTTCACGCACTTCCTTGTCGTCGCAGAAAAACGCGCCCATGGCGAGGTTTTCCTCGACCGTGAGGCGGGCAAACACGCGGCGGCCTTCGGGTACGATGGCCATGCCCTGGCGCATGATCTGGGCAGTGGGCATGCCGAGCAGTGACTGGCCTTCATAGACGATATCGCCACTGGCCGGACGCGGGTCGCCGCACAGGCTCATCATCAATGTGGTCTTGCCGGCGCCGTTGGCACCGATCAGGGTGACGATCTCGCCGCGTTTGACCTCGATGGAGACATCGTGCAGGGCCTGGATCTTGCCGTAAAAGGTATTCAGGTTGCTGACCTGGAGCATGCTAGTCCTCTCCCAGATAGGCTTTGATCACTTCGGGGTTGTTGCGCACTTCGTCCGGTGTGCCGGCTGCCAGGGGAGCGCCCTGGTTGATCACGACAATGTGGTCGGAAATGTCCATCACCAGCTTCATGTCGTGCTCGATCAGCAGTACGGTCATGTCGTGGTGGTCGCGCAACTCGGCGATCAGGTGTTTCAGGCCGTCGGTTTCACTGGGGTTGAGACCGGCTGCCGGTTCGTCCAGCATCAGCAGGGTCGGGTTGGTGACCATGCAGCGGATGATTTCCAGATAGCGCTGCTGACCATAGGCCAGGGTGCCGGCTTCACGGTTGGCGTGCTCCAGCAGGCCGACCTTGTCCAGCCAGTAGCGGGACTGTTCCAGCGCGCGCTGCTCGGCATCGCGGTAGCGCGGGGTCTTGAACAGGCCGGCCAGCAGGTTGTTGTTGAGCAGGCGATGCTGGGCTACCAGCAGGTTCTCCAGCACGGTCATGCTCTTGAACAGGCGTACGTGCTGGAAGGTGCGGATCATACCCTTGTTGGCGATCTTGTGGCCGGGCAGGCCCTGGATCTCTTCACCACGGAAGCGGATCACGCCTTCGGTCGGCTTGTAGAAACCGGTCAGGCAGTTGAATACCGTGGTCTTGCCGGCACCGTTGGGGCCGATCATGGATACGATCTGGCCTTCACGGGCTTCCAGCGCCACACCGTCCACGGCCAGCAGGCCGCCAAAACGCATGCGAAGTCCGCTGACTTCAAGAATGTTCTTGCTCATTGGCGCAACTCCACATGCGGACG
>CAZKTB010000056.1:0-8891 GCA_964555485.1 uncultured Thiopseudomonas sp.
TCAAACAGGAAGCAGCCAGCCTGGTACTGGGTCAAGGCTACAGTCTTGCACAAGCCAGTACATCAGTTGGTGTAGGCCCATCAACATTGCACCACTGGGTACAGCAACTGGCTGAGGAGCGCCAAGGGATTACGCCCAAAGGTAAAGCCATGACGCCAGAGCAACAGCGGATCCAGGAACTGGAGGAGCGGTGCCGACGTCTTGAAATGGAGAAATCCATACTAAAAAAGGCTACCGCTCTCTTGATGTCGGACGATTGGAAACGTACACGCTGATTGACCAGTTGAGAGAGCAGGCCCCTGTTGGCATGTTGTGTGCGGCCTTTGGTATCAACCGTTCGTGCTACTACGAACATCGCCAGAGGAGGCAGCGTGTGGATGTAGAGCGTGTTGAGCTGAGAGCCCGAGTCAAACAGCTATTTAACAAGAGTCGTCGTTCCGCTGGTAGTCGCACTATACAAGGCTTGCTAAATGAACAAGGTGTTTGCATAGGTCGCTTCAAAGTGCGCAGACTCATGGGTGAGCTTGGGCTGGTTTGCAAACAACCAGGACCTCACACATACAAGCGTGCCATGGTGGAACGACTGGATATTCCCAACCACTTGGATCGGGAGTTTAGTGTGGAACTGCCTGATCGAGTGTGGTGTGGCGACATTACTTATATCTGGACAGGACAACGCTGGAGTTACCTGGCTGTTGTGCTAGACCTATATGCGCGTCGCGTAGTCGGCTGGGCCATGTCCGACACGGCGGATGCCGGACTGGTCGTTCAGGCACTGGACCATGCTTGGCAGCAGCGTGGTCGTCCTGCCGGAGTTATGTTCCACTCAGACCAAGGTTCGCAGTATATGAGTCGTAAATTTCGGCAGCGTCTCTGGCGTTATCGGATGATTCAAAGCATGAGTCGCCGAGGCAACTGTTGGGATAACGCACCGATGGAACGACTATTCCGCAGCCTGAAAACAGAGTGGATACCGACACTTGGCTACCCCAGCCTTGCAGCCGCTCGAAAAGATATTGGTAGCTATCTGATGGGCTATTACAATCAGCAGCGTCCCCACGCTTTCAACCGCGGGCTAGCTCCGGTAACAGCAGAAGAAAAACTTAAAAACGTGTCCGGAATTAGTTGACCACTACAGAGGTACGCAACCACCGTCGGGGGCAAGCCCCCTCCTACAAAACGCACCCGTGAAACGGACAGGGTTTACGGAAGCGGTTTTTTCGGAGTAGCGACCTGGTCACGCAAGTAAACAGGCAATGCCTCATCAGCAGGTACATGACGCCCTTGCTGCCAGTCGTGTAGCGCCAGCTGCAAGATGACTTCGGCATGCGGCAGCTGTTCTGTCGCCTGCCCACTCACTGCAACCGGAATACGTTCGGCATGTACCTGCCAGCCGGTACCTGCAGCCAGCCAGTCGCCAGCAGCATTACGCGGCAAGCTTGCCTGTTCCGGCGCACAGACCTGCTCGATGCCCTGCAACTGCATGCGGCCATCAACCAGCGCGTAACAGCCCCAGTACAGCTCGTCCATGCGTGCATCAATGGCAACAGCAACCTGCTCTGCCCCGTCCAGACGGTACGCACGCTGGGCAATGGCTGCCAGTGAAGATACCGGCAGTACCGGCTTGTCGAGCGCAAAGGCCAGCCCCTGCACCACACCAACCGCAATGCGCAGGCCGGTAAAGGCACCTGGGCCCTGGTCAAAAGCGATGGCATCCACATCCGCAAGCGCAATACCGGCTTCATCCAGCACTTCCTGCACCATCGGCAGGACCTGCTGGGCATGCAACCGTGGAATGACCGCATAGCGACTGTTTACCCGGCCGTCATGCAACAGGGCAACGGAACAGGCTTCGGTAGCGGTATCAATGGCGAGCAGTGTGGTCATAAAAGAAAAGGGTTCTGTGGATAATGGTACTTAACTTAGCGGATTTAAGTTCTGTAAAAGTAAGCTCAAATCACGTCTGACATACCCAATGGTACTGTCATTCCGCGCGTAACGCAGTGAAGTCGCGGAATCCAGAGCTTATGGATCCTGCGACTACGTTTCACTTCGCGCAGGATGACAGCTGTAGCTGGAACAATTCGCTTAAATAAGTGCCATCAGCTTCTGTAGGTGCGAATTTATTCGCACATGAAACATGCTGTGCGAAAAATTCCGCACCTACACCCAGGCTGCCAGTTGCAGCCTGGGGTTACTACAGGCGTATCAGGCCAGAGCAGCCATCACCTTGGCGGTGATTTCGTCCACGCTGCCAACGCCGGGAATGGCGCTGTACTTCGGCGTGCCGTTGACGGCAGCCATGTCCTGGTAGAAGTTGACCAGCGGCTTGGTCTGCTCGTGGTATACCTCGAGGCGGTGACGCACGGTTTCTTCCTTGTCGTCATCACGCTGGATCAGCTCTTCACCAGTCTCGTCGTCCTTGCCGGCAACCTTGGGCGGGTTGTACTCGACGTGATAGGTACGACCGGAAGCCGGGTGGAAGCGGCGGCCAGCCATGCGCTTGATGATCTCTTCGTCATCAACGGCAATTTCAACCACATGATCAATGGCAACACCTGCGTCACGCAGCGCTTCGGCCTGCGGAATGGTGCGCGGGAAACCGTCAAACAGGAAGCCGTTGGCGCAGTCGTCCTGCTGGATACGCTCCTTGATCAGGTCGATGATGATGTCGTCAGACACCAGGCCGCCAGTTTCCATGACGTTTTTCACTTTCAGGCCCAGCGGGGTGCCTGCCTTGACGGCGGCACGCAGCATGTCGCCAGTGGAAATCTGTGGAATACCGAACTGTTTGGTAATGAAGCCTGCCTGGGTACCTTTACCGGCACCGGGCGCTCCCAGCAAAATCACGCGCATTTTGTGCTCCTCTCAATGAATAGCTTTAATTGTAATGGGTGACAGGGTTACGCGATGGATACCCTGTCAACATGGCGGCGCTGGGCAGCCAAACATGACAATGTACACATTGGTCTTTAGTCGCACAAGCAAATAATTGTTTTTAGACGCTTTTGCCCGTCCATTTCAGTTACAGCCAACGTAATAGACGCAGCAACAGCAACTCGACCAGCCCCAGCATGATCAGTGCCAGACAGGCCAGCCAGAAGCCGAATGGATGTGCGCCACCCGGGATCCCGCCAAGGTTGATGCCCAGTAGACCGGTTATGAAACTCAGTGGCAGAAAGAACGCCGTGACCAGCGTCAGCAGATAGATGATGCGGCCGCTACGTTCTTCCCTGCGCTGACGTTCGGTCTCCAGGATCAGGTTGAGGCGCTCACGACACAGGTCCAGCTCTTCCAGGCAACGCACCAAACTGTTCGAGAGCTCGGCCAGCCGGGCCTTGCTTCCGCGTCCCGCCCCTTCCAGCCGGATATGCTGCAAGGCAGCAAACAGATCACGCATGGGCAAGAGGTAACGCCGCAGGTTGGCGGTATCACGGCGCAGCTGCATCATCTGCTGCTGGTCGGTGTGACTGCGCGGGTCCTGCACCAGGGCTTCCTCGCCGGCATCCACCAGCTCGGCAAAACCCTCGACCATATCGTCAATCTGCTGCACGCCATCACGCAGCAACATGATCAGCAGTGCCGGCAAGCCACGCACAGGCCCGGGCATCCAGGGCAGCTTTTCCAGCATGTCTGCAGTCCAGACTTCGGCATGGGCAAACGTCAGCAATCTGTGGTCGTCGAGCAATACCCGCAAGGAATACAGCTCATTTTCGGCACCGGAAGGAGTGATTCTGGCCGGCGTCCGGCTGAACAGCAACAGGTGCTGTTCATGCTGTTCCACCAGACGTGGACGCGTGCCTCTGGCCAACAGCAGCTCGCATTCAAATTCGGGAAGCCCGCCCTTCTGCTCCAGCCAGTTGCGGGTAGCGGGATGATCCTTGTCCCAGTGCAGCCAGAGACACTCTCCGGGCGCCACCGCCTTCTGCAGCGCCTGGTCCGGCGGCACAGCCAGCAACCTGCCTGTACCGTCCAGTGTGAAGGCTGCCAGTAATCCGTCCTGCGCCATCATGCCCCGCTCCCGTGATACCCGCGCCGAACCGAGTCGGCACCAGCTTAGCCCGTGTTGCGTAAACCTGCGGCAATACCGGCAACTGTCACCAGCATGGCTTTTTCAATGGCCGGACTGATCTGTTCCTGGGTACGCGAACGCGCCAGCAGCTCCACCTGCAGCAGATGCAGCGGGTCCAGATAGGTATCCCGTACACTGATCGAGGCCCGAGCTTCCGGGTGGCGCTCAAGCAGCAGCTCCTGACCCGTCAGACGCAGCACATTCTCAATTGCCTGTTTCAGGTGCTGGAACAGCTGCTCTCCCAGCGGACGCAGCTCCGCCTCGACCAGTCGTTCGTCATACAGCCGTGCGATACCAGAGTCGGCCTTGAGCAGCACCATCTCCAGCATATCGATACGGGCACGGAAGAAAGGCCACTGGTCACGCATTTCGTCCAGTATCGGCTCTTCACCGCGAGCAAAGGCCTTGTCCAGTGCGCTTTCCCAGCCCAGCCAGGCCGGCAGCATCAGGCGAGTCTGGGTCCAGGCAAAGATCCATGGAATTGCTCGCAAACTTTCAATGCCACCGGTACGACGACGGGCCGGCCGGCTGCCAAGCGGCAAGCGTCCCAGCTCCTGCTCAGGTGTAGCCTGACGGAAATAATCGACAAAGCGCGGATCTTCCTGCACCACCTGCCGATAACCCTGCAGGCCGTCTTCGGCCATGCGGTCCATTACGGCGCGCCACTCATCCTTGGGCGCAACCGGCGGCAAGTGGGTCGCCTCCAGTACGGCAGCCAGGTAAAGGTTGAGGTTCTGTGCCGCCACCTCGGGCAGACCGTATTTGAAGCGAATCACCTCGCCCTGTTCGGTGGTACGGAAACGACCGGCCACGGAACCTGGCGGCTGGGACAGGATCGCCTCGTGAGCAGGACCGCCACCACGGCCGACAGTACCGCCACGGCCGTGGAACAGCAGCAGCTCGACACCAGCATCCTGACACACCTGCACCAGCTGCTCCTGCGCCCGGTACTGGGCCCAGGCAGCAGCAGTGGTGCCGGCATCCTTGGCCGAGTCGGAGTAACCGATCATCACCTCTTGCGGCCCTTTCAGGCCTTTGCGGTAATCATCAAGACTGAGCAGCTGGCGAATGGCATCGGCGGCATGGTCCAGGTCATCCAGCGTTTCGAACAGTGGCGCAACCCGCATGGCACGGCGTACACCGGCCTCTTTCAGCAACAGCTGCACTGCCAGCACATCGGAAGGCGCACTGGCCATGGAAATGACATAGGTACCCAGCGATTCGGTCGGTGCCCGGGCGATGACTGCACAGGTTTCCAGTACTTCCCGGGTATCCTCCCCCGGCTCGAAATCCTTGCTCAGCAACGGACGCTTGTTGCCCAGCTCCTGCAGCAGGAACTGCTGACGCTGCTCCTCGCTCCAGTCGCTGTAGCTGCCAACACCCAGCCACTCGGTAATCTCGTTGATGGCCGATGCATGCCTGGCCGCATCTTGGCGGATATCCAGCCGCACCAGCGACAGGCCAAAGGTGGCCGCGCGGCGAATGGTATCCAGCAGGTCACCATCGGCAATCAGACCCATGCCGCACTCGTGCAGCGAGCGATAGCACATCAGCAGCGGATCAAGCAGCTCGGCACGGTTATGAATGATGTCCTCTGGCAACGGCAGGTCATGGGCAATGGCGTTTTGCAGCTCGGCACGGGTATGGCGCAAGCGCGCACGCAAACGTTTGAGGATCACCCGGTACGGCTCTTCGGTCTCTTCGGCAACCACGGCCATCAGCTCCGGGGTAGCACGCTGCATCGACATTTCATGGGTCAGTTTTGAAACATCACGCAGATACAGGTCAGCCGCCAGCCAGCGGGCTATGCGCAGCACATGGCGGGTAACCTTGGCCGTGACATTGGGGTTGCCGTCACGGTCGCCACCCATCCAGCTGGCAAAGCGGATGGGAGCCGCACTTAGGGGCAGCGGATCGGCTCCGGCCTCGCGCAGCACGCCGTCAACATGGCGCAAAACCTTCGGAATGGCCTGCCACAGCGAACGCTCAATGACGGCAAAGCCCCAGCGTGCCTCGTCCTGCGGAATGGGCTGGCTGCTGCGAATTTCGCTGGTGTGCCAGATCTCGGCAATCAGGCTGCGTAATTTCTCGACATGCTGCTCCCGCTCTGCTGCCGGCAGCTCCTTGTGGTCCAGCTCGGCCAGCTGCTGGGCAATGAAGTCGTACTTCATGATCAGCGTACGGCGCGACACTTCGGTCGGGTGCGCGGTCAGTACCAGCTCGATATTCAGCCTGGATACGGCCTTGCTCAGATCCTTGGGGCAATTGGTGGAAGCCTTCAGACGCTCCAGCACCTGCGCCAACATCTGGTCTTCAAAGGGAGCTTCTTCCTCGTCACCACGGCGGCGCATCAGGTGATACTGGTCGGCGATATTGGCCAGGTTGAGAAACTGGCTGAAACCACGTGCTACCGGCAGCAGCTCGTCTTCGGCCAGACCGGCCAGGGTTTCTTCCAGCTGTGTACGGCCATCCTGTGAGCCGCGCCGGGCCGACTTGGCGCCGGTACGGATCAGTTCGACCTTCTCCAGAAACTCGGCACCGCGCTGGGCCTTCATGGTCTGTCCGAGCAGATCGCCGAACATGTGGACGTTGTCGTGTACCCGCTGACTGATGCGTGCCATGTGAACTCCTGTTGTTATGCTTGTTGGAACAATGTTCACAGCATAAACCAGCTTTGGTTCACAGACCATGCTTCGTTGGGCGATGCTGCTGCAGGAGGGGCTTGCCTCAGCATTAGGTTGCGCATTCTCAGGGGCAGGCCCCTTCATACAAATGCAGCCCCTCGTGCAATACATTCAGGGCAGGCTTGTACCCTTGTCGCTATTGGCAGCGCACCGCGCGCTTTCTGTCATCCACCAGCACGCCGGTCAGGCCTTTTTGCTTGTCGTCGAACAACACCACGATGCCATCGATGCACTGCGCATGCTGATCGGCCGGCTTGAGCGAGGCTCGATAGTCCTCACCCGGTACAGTCTTCAGCATGGTGTACTCGGCCAGCAGCAGGGCATCTTCCGGCTTGGCAAAGTGCACATAGCCGTAATAGGTCAGCGAAAACACCGTCACGCACACGGTCGCCACGGCTGTGGCGATCAGGTGCAGTTCATTGAACTTCTTGTTGCTGTCGTCAGCCATTTAGTGCTCCGGACGCATGTGCGGGAACAGGATGACATCACGGATGGATGGCGAGTCGGTCAGCAGCATCACCAGACGGTCGATACCAATACCCTCACCGGCGGTCGGCGGCATGCCGTACTCCAGCGCGCGGACAAAATCGGCATCATAGTGCATGGCTTCGTCATCACCAGCTTCCTTGTCGGCTACCTGGGCGTGGAAGCGTTCGGCCTGGTCCTCAGCGTCATTCAGCTCGGAGTAGGCGTTGGCAATTTCACGGCCACCGATGAACAGCTCGAAGCGATCAGTCACCTCGGGGTTGTCGTCATTGCGGCGGGCCAGTGGTGACACTTCGAACGGATACTGGGTGATGAAGGTCGGCTGTTCCAGACGATGCTCGACGGTTTCCTCGAAGATCATGGTCTGCAGCTTGCCCAGGCCTTCGAAGCCCAGTACAGGCGCACCGTGCTTTTTCGCTAGCGCACGACAAGTATCAATGTCGCTCAGGTCATCGGCGCTGATATCCGGGTTGTACTTGAGAATGGAGTCGAACAGGCTCAGGCGAACGAACGGCTCACCAAAGTGGAACACCTTGCCCTGATAGGGCACGTCGGTGCTGCCCAGTATCGCTTGCGCCAGCTCGCGGAACAGCTCCTCGGTCAGATCCATGTTGTCTTCATAGTCGGCATAAGCCTGATAGAACTCCAACATGGTGAATTCGGGGTTGTGACGGGTGGAGACGCCTTCGTTGCGGAAGTTGCGATTGATCTCGAATACTTTCTCGAAGCCACCCACCACCAGGCGCTTCAGGTACAGCTCGGGCGCGATACGCAGGAACATGGGCAGGTCCAGCGCATTGTGGTGGGTTTCGAACGGCTTGGCCGCAGCGCCGCCGGGAATGGTCTGCAACATGGGCGTTTCCACTTCCAGAAAACCACGCTCGACCAGGAAGTTGCGGATGTGGGCAATCACTTTGCTGCGTACACGAAAGGTTTCGCGCACTTCGTCATTGACGATCAGATCCACATAGCGCTGGCGGTAACGCTGCTCGGTATCAGTCAGGCCGTGATGCTTGTCCGGCAGCGGACGCAGGGACTTGGTCAGCAGCTTGACCTTGTCCATGTGCACATAGAGGTCACCTTTACCAGAGCGGGCCAGTTTGCCTTCGGCACCTATGATGTCGCCCAGGTCCCAGGTCTTGGCTTCGGCCAGGGTCTCTTCCGGCAGGCCCTTGCGGTCCACATACACCTGCAGACGACCACTACTGTCCTGCAGCACCATGAAGGGGCCACGGCTGAGCATGATGCGTCCGGCAATCTTGATGCGGATATCCTGGCCTTCCAGCTCTTCGCGGCCCGCATCTGCATACTGCTTTTGCACATCGGCACAGCGCTGTTCGGGACGGAAGGTGTTGGGGAAGGCATTACCCCGGGCACGGGCGGCGGCAAGCTTTTCCTTGCGCAGGGCAATCAGCTTGTTTTCTTCGGCCTGGAGTTGTTCTTGGGTCTGGTTCTGTTCGGTCATGACGGGTCCGGCTGGCTGGTGCGCCGCTCTGACAGCGGCAGCAAGATTCTGCGATAAAGCCGGAAAGTATAGAGGAAATTCACACAGCCCGCAGCAATGGCGGCCGTAACGCCGTCAGACTGCGTTTTCCACAGGGCAAAAAGCCCGCACGTTGAACTGCACCCCGAAAGTTGGACACCCAATC
>CAZKTB010000057.1:0-8649 GCA_964555485.1 uncultured Thiopseudomonas sp.
TTCGAAGGCAACACCGCACCCTACATGCTGTATGCCTACACCCGTGTCGCCAGCATTTTCCGTCGTCTGGAACAATCCATGGATGACGCTCTGCCCGGCAACATTCAGCTGCAGGAGCCGGCCGAACAGGATCTGGCGGCAGCGCTGGCCCGTTTTATCGAGGTACTGAACAACCTGGCCGACAAGGGCACGCCACACATCCTGTGCACCTACCTGTACGAGCTGGCTGGCCTGTTCTCCAGCTTCTATGAACAATGTCCGATTCTGGCCGCCGAACAGGAAGAGACCCGCAACAGTCGCCTGCGTCTGGCCGCACTGGCCGGTCGCACGCTGCGTAGCGGTCTGGACCTGCTCGGCATCAAGACCCTGGAGCGCATGTAACCATGGCAGCACGCAAGAAGGCCGCACCCAAACGCGGCGCAACCCGCTATCAGGAGCCGCCACGCAAGCCGGTCAGCCCACTGGTGTGGATCACTTGCGGAGTGGTGCTGGGTGTTCTGGTCATGTCCCTGCTCAAGCTGGAACCCGGCAAGGACAACATCAAGCGCGAAACGGCCCAGCCGGCAGCCAGCAAACCGGCAGCCAAGCCCCAAACGCAAACGGCACCGAGCGAAAACCGGCCCAAGTACGAGTTTTACACGCTGCTGCCCGAATCCGAGGTGATAGTGCCGCCGGATGCCCTGCCGGAGAAAGCGCCGCCACCGCCAAGCGCCAAAGAGGTGGAGGCCCAGCGCAAGGCATCTGCCGCCCGTGCCCAGGCCCTGCTTGACGGCAAACAGCCGCCCCCGGCACCGCCACGCAAGGAAGTGACCCAGTTCTACCTGCAGGCTGGCTCCTTCCCTGAACGGGAAAAAGCCGAAGCCGTACGCGCCCGCCTGCTGCTGACCGGCCAGAATGTGCATATCGAACCGGGACAGGTAGCCAACAAAACCTGGTATCGCGTGATGGTGGGGCCTTTCGTTAGCCGCGAACAGCTCAACCGGGCGCAGACCCAGCTGTCACAAAGCGGCTTCAACAACCTGCTGCTGCAACAGCGCAAGGCACGGATCTAAGCCCACCCCTACAGACCGTAGACAGACACCCTGTGCGAAGGTGCTTGCCCCTGAGAAAACCTCAACACCGGTCGGGAGCAAGCCCCCTCCCACAGCAGCCCGGCACTGCTGCAAAATGCGTGCAGATTCGAATTTATTCGAACAAACCCGGCATAGCCGGGCAACAGCATGTGTGAACACGTGAGCACCTACAGGGTGCAGCCCAAATGCCCTGTGGAAATCGCCTCTACCATTGCTCATTGCCGTCATCACCCGGCTTGGCCGGGTGCTCTCCCTGAAAGCGGCACTTGGGCAAGGAAATTACCGGGTCAAGCCCGGTAATGACGGGGGGAGGCAAGAGACAGCTGAAATCATTCAGCCAGATGTCAACCAGACCAACATCAACTTTGCTCTTCCCTTGAAATTCAGGACAACCGTCCCCAACTCCTGCTGATACTGTCCAAACAGCCGGAGGCACTCTCTTGACTACAATCGTATCCATCCGTCGCAACGGCAAAGTCGTCATGGGCGGTGATGGCCAGGTTTCCCTGGGCAATACCGTCATGAAAGGCAACGCCAAAAAAGTACGCCGCCTGTACAAAGGTGAAGTACTGGCCGGATTTGCCGGCGCCACCGCCGATGCCTTCACCCTGTTCGAACGTTTCGAAGGCCAGCTGGAAAAACACCAGGGCCATCTGGTGCGTGCCGCAGTGGAACTGGCCAAAGACTGGCGTACTGACCGCAGTCTGAGCCGGCTTGAAGCCATGCTGGCCGTCGCCAACAAGGATGCCTCGCTGATCATTACCGGCAACGGGGACGTGGTCGACCCCGAAGACGGCCTGATCGCCATGGGCTCCGGCGGCGCCTTTGCCCAGGCCGCCGCCATGGCACTGCTGGAGAACACCGACCTGAGCGCCCGCGAAATCACCGAAAAGGCCCTCAACATCGCCGGCTCGATCTGCGTATTCACCAACCAGAATCTGACCATTGAAGAGCAGGATAGCGACGTTTAAGTCCTATCCTGTTTGATTGCAGTTTTATTCATCCTGATTATTTGCCGGACTAATACAGCCCCGAACGACACTGCGGGCTATGCAGCAGCGGTGGGTGGCAGGTGAAGCAGGGCTTTGCCGTCAGGGATGGCGGCAGGAAGCTTACAGGGATGTACTTGCAGCGACCCTGCGGAACCTGTCACCCATCGATGCCAACACTAGAGCTTCCCGGCAAAACCAGTCAACGGAGACTCCCCATGTCCATGACACCCCGTGAAATCGTTCACGAACTCAACCGCCACATCATCGGCCAGGAAGAAGCCAAGCGCGCCGTCGCCATTGCCCTGCGCAACCGCTGGCGCCGCATGCAGCTGCCAGAGGAGCTGCGCGCCGAAGTCACCCCGAAGAACATCCTGATGATCGGCCCGACCGGCGTCGGCAAAACCGAGATCGCCCGTCGCCTGGCCCGTCTGGCCAATGCGCCCTTCATCAAGGTGGAAGCAACCAAGTTCACCGAAGTCGGTTACGTCGGCCGTGATGTAGAATCCATCATCCGCGATCTGGCCGATGCTTCGGTCAAAATGCTGCGCGAGCAGGAAATGCAGAAACTGCAACATCGCGCCGAAGATGCTGCCGAAGAGCGCATCCTCGATGCCCTGCTACCGGCCGCCCGTAGCGGCTTCGAAGAAGAAGCCCGTGGTGCCGATAACGCTACTCGCCAGCTATTCCGCAAGCGTTTGCGTGAAGGCCAGCTGGACGACAAGGAAATCGATATCGAAGTGGCCGAATCACCCATGGGGGTGGAAATCATGGCACCGCCCGGCATGGAAGAAATGACCAGCCAGCTGCAGAACATGTTTTCCGGCCTGCACAAGGACCGCAAAAAGAGCCGCAAAATGCGTGTTGCCGATGCCCTCAAGCAGATCCGCGACGAAGAAGCCGCGCGCATGGTCAACGAGGAAGAGCTCAAGGCCCGCGCCCTGGAAGCGGTCGAACAAAACGGCATTGTCTTCATTGACGAAATCGACAAGATCGCCAAGCGCGGCAACACCGGTGGTGCCGATGTTTCCCGTGAAGGTGTCCAGCGTGACCTGCTGCCGCTGATCGAGGGCTGCACCGTCAACACCAAGCTGGGCATGATCAAGACCGACCACATCCTGTTCATCGCTTCCGGCGCCTTCCACCTGAGCAAGCCCAGCGACCTGGTGCCCGAACTGCAGGGTCGTCTGCCCATCCGTGTCGAGCTCAAAGCCCTGACCCCGGAAGACTTCCAGCGCATTCTCAAAGAGCCGCAGGCCTCGCTGACCGAGCAATATGTGGCCCTGCTGGCCACCGAAAACCAGGAAATCACCTTTACCGATGACGGTATCCAGCGCATCGCCGAAATCGCTTGGCAGGTCAACGAAAAGACCGAAAACATCGGCGCCCGCCGCCTGCATACCTTGCTGGAGCGTCTGCTGGAAGAACTGTCCTTCAGCGCCGGCGACGGTGCCAGCCAGGCGGTACAACTGGATGCCGCCTATGTGGATCAGCACCTGGGCGAACTGGCCAAGGACGAAGACCTATCACGTTACATCCTATAAATTACACGGCTTCACCGTCCAGCCCTGTAGATGCGAATTCATTCGCACACCCGGTTAAGGGGTCAGATGCACTTGGCCTAAGTGCATCTGATTTTCTACACCTCAATGCAGCGAAGTAGCTGCATCTAGTGTTGTCTCTCACTTTTAAGGGTTAATGCAACTTAAAACCTTTTGTTGTACACCTGTGCACCACAACACCCTTTGTCTCTCACTTTCAGCAAAGAATGGTAGACAACAGTCTCTGATTATCACCGCTACCAGAATAACCTTCTGGTACACTGGAGACCGCTGTGCAGGAGTAATTCATATGAGCACAAAACTCGACCCCCTGGTCTCACCTTTTGAAACGCAGGAGAAAGCGGATAGCTACGACTCCTGGTTTCGGACTCGTATTCAGCGAAGCCTGAGCGATACACGCCCACCCATTCCTCACGACGAGGTTATGGCGGAAATGCGGGAGCTAATCGAGGCTAAAATCCGTGACCGCGTTACTGGTTGAGTGGCTGCCTCAAGCTCGGTCTGCCCTTTGGGAAATTCTTGATTACCTCGGCGAACGCAATCCTTATGCAGCCCAAAACCTCTATGACTGCATCGAAATAACAGCTCAGGGATTGGCTCAAAATCCCTATCTATACCGATCAGGTCGTGTTTCTGGAACTCGTGAAGCAGTCGTTCATCCGAACTACATTCTGGTTTATCGGGTTTCGGACAAGATTTATATACTCGACGTTCTTCATGCTCGCCTGGAATACCCTCCCGCTTAGCGCATGCATGACCACTTTGAGAGCCTTATGAAAATCCCCAACAAGATCCGCCTCAACACCACCGACCAACAACTGGAGCTGGGTTACGCCAGTGGCGAAGAGTTCGCCCTGCCCGCCGAGTTTTTGCGCGTGCTGTCGCCTTCAGCCGAAGTGCAGGGTCACGGCAACCCGGTGCTGCAAAGCGGCAAACAGTTCGTGCGCCTGACCAATGTACAGGCTGCCGGCAACTACGCCCTCAAGCTGTCCTTCGATGACGGCCACGACACCGGCCTCTACACCTGGGACTACCTGTACAAGCTGGGTAGCCAGCAGCAGGAGCTATGGCAGGATTACCTGCAGCAGCTGCAGGATGCCAACCAGTTCCGCGACCCCAACCAGTCGGCCGTCAAGATCATGCTCTGAGCCGGACCGGCCTTTTACCGCATACCTGACCTGAGTCATGCACGGGCAAGACAAAGCCGGCCGGTGGCAGTAGAATGTGCACCAATTTCATTAAGGTGCAGGAACATGAACGATACACGCCAGGGCTCCACCACCCATTTCGGTTACCAGACCGTCGAGGAAAGCCGCAAGGCAGAAAAGGTTGCCGAAGTTTTTCACTCCGTGGCCTCACGCTACGACCTGATGAACGATGTGCTGTCCGGTGGCATGCACCGCCTGTGGAAGCGCCAGACCATCGAGCTGTCCGGCGTGCGCCGTGGCAACCAGGTGCTGGATATTGCCGGCGGTACCGGTGACCTGACCCGCAAGTTTTCCAGCCTGGTCGGTCCGGAAGGCCAGGTGGTACTGGCCGACATCAACGACTCCATGCTCAAGGTGGGTCGCGACCGTCTGCTGGACAAGGGTGTGGCCGGCAACGTGCGTTTCGTCCAGGCCGATGCCGAGTGCCTGCCCTTCCCCGACAACCACTTTGATGTGGTCACCATCGCCTTCGGCCTGCGCAACGTGACGCGCAAGGAAAAGGCGCTGGAATCCATGCTGCGCGTACTCAAGCCCGGTGGCCGCCTGCTGATTCTGGAATTTTCCAAGCCGGGCAACCCGCTGCTGTCCAAACTGTACGACACCTACTCGTTTAACTTCATGCCGCTGGCCGGCAAGCTGATCACCCAGGATGCCGATAGCTACCGCTATCTGGCCGAATCCATCCGCATGCACCCGGATCAGGAAACCCTCAAAGCCATGATGGAAACCGCCGGCTTTGCCGGTGTCAGCTTCCACAACATGACCGGCGGCATCGTTGCCCTGCACCGGGGCATCAAACCCTGATGCTCATCCAGCTGCTGCTGGCCGGAGCCGAAACAGGCATCAATAGCCTGCTCAAACTGGATCCGCCCAGCCTGAATCGCATCCGTGCGCTGGCCGGACAGGTCATCGCCGTGCAAGCGCGCGAGCCCGAGTTTTCGCTGTACATCATTCCACTGCATGACGGTCTGCAACTGGCCAGCGAATGGCAGGCTCCGGCCGACTGCTGCCTGAACGCCAGCACTGCCGAGCTGTGGCAGCTGGCAACTGCCAGCGACAAGGCCGCCGCCCTGTACCAGCCCGGTGTTGCCATTGAGGGCAAAAACGCCCTGCTGGTACAGCTGGCCGACATCATGCAGGACATGAACATCGACTGGGAATTCCAGCTGCAACAATGGTTCGGCCCGCTCGCGGCCGGCCTGATCGGCAGCCATTTGCGCCAGCGTGGCCAGTGGACTGCTGCCAACCTGGCCAGTCTGCAGCAACGCCTGCAGGACTGGCTGGCCGAAGAAGCCCGCCTGCTGGTCGGCCACAACGAAGCCGAAAGCCGCTTTGCCGAGCTGGACCGCCTGAAACTGCAACTTGACCGCCTGGAAGCACGCACCGCACTGATCCGCTCCCGGCTGGAGCCCGATTCCGAATGAAATTCCTTGCCGTGCGCCGCCTGTTTCACATCCTGCGCGTGATCATCCGCTATCGTCTTGATGACTACCTGTTTGCCCTGAACCTGCCCTGGTATCTGGCTATCTGGAAGCGTCTGCTGCCCTGGCGCTGGCTTCGCAGCGACATGACCAGCCGCCCCCGCGGCGAAGCTGTACGTCTGGCGCTGGAAGATCTGGGGCCAGTATTCATCAAATTCGGCCAGATTCTTTCTACCCGGCGCGATCTGCTGCCACCGGACATGGCCGACGAGCTGGCCCAGCTGCAGGACAACGTACCGCCCTTTCCTGCCGACGAGGCTCGTCAGCGTATCGAGTCCGAGCTGGGTGGCAGCATCGAGGAGCACTTTGCCTGGTTCGACCAGCAGCCGCTGGCCTCCGCCTCGATCGCCCAGGTCCATGCCGCCCGTCTGAAAACCGGCGAGGACGTGGTGGTCAAGGTGATACGCCCCGGCCTCAAGCCGGTGATCGCCCAGGACATCGCCTGGCTGTTCCTGCTGGCCCGCATTGCCGAAAAACTCTCTGCCGATGCCCGTCGCCTGCGCCCGCTGGAAGTGGTCAGCGACTACGAAAAAACCATCTACGACGAACTGGACCTGCTGCGCGAAGCCGCCAACTGCAACCAGCTGGGCCGCAACTTCGCCGACTCGCCGCTGCTCTATGTGCCGAAAATCCACTGGGACCTGTGCCGCGAGAAGGTACTGGTGATGGAGCGCATCTACGGCATCCAGGTCACCGAACTGGACGCCCTGCGTGACCAGAACACCGACCTGAAAAAACTCGCCGAACGCGGTGTCGAGATCTTCTTCACCCAGGTGTTCCGCGATAGCTTCTTTCACGCCGACATGCACCCGGGCAACATCTTCGTCAGCACCAAGACACCCTGGGATCCGCAATACATTGCCATCGACTGCGGCATCGTCGGCAGCCTGACCAACGAAGACCAGGACTATCTGGCGCGCAACCTGCTGGCATTTTTCCAGCGCGACTACCGCAAGGTAGCCCAGCTGCATATCGACTCCGGCTGGGTGCCGGCCACTACCAGAGTCAACGAGCTGGAAGCGGCAATCCGCACCGTGTGTGAGCCAATTTTCGAGAAGCCACTGAAGGATATTTCCTTCGGCATCCTGCTGCTGCGCCTGTTCCAGACCGCCCGCCGCTTCAATATGGAAGTGCAGCCACAGCTGGTCCTGCTGCAGAAAACCCTGCTCAACATCGAAGGTCTTGGCCGCCAGCTGTACCCTGACCTGGATCTGTGGACCACCGCCAAGCCCTACCTTGAGCGCTGGATGCGCCAGCGCTACACCCCGAAACACATTGCCGGTCAGTTGCAACAGCAAATCGAGAAGCTGCCGCACCTGGCCAGCACGCTACAACAGCGGCTCGAAGTGCCTAGGCCGCAGCCCCAACGCAAAAGCCGCGGCGACTGGCTGCTGGGCGGTGCGCTGGTGCTGGCAGCCCTGTACCAGGGTGTATCGCTAAGCGGCGATGCCTGGCCGGCAGCGCTGGCACTGGTTGCCGGTCTGTACCTGATAGCCCGCAAATAAGGAGCCTGCATGAGCGATAACTGGCTAAACGAAATTCAGTGGACCGCCGACGGTCTGGTGCCTGCCATTGCGCTGGACCACCAGAGCGGCCAGGTGCTGATGATGGCCTGGATGAACGCCGAATCCCTGCGTCTGAGCGTGGCCGAGGGCCGTGCAATTTACTGGTCGCGCTCGCGCCAGAAGCTGTGGCGCAAGGGCGAAGAGTCCGGCCATGTACAAAAACTGCATGACATCCGCCTCGACTGTGATGCCGACGCCATCGTTCTGGTGGTCGAACAATTGGGCGGCATTGCCTGCCACACCGGTCGTCACAGCTGTTTCTACCGCAGCCTGCAGGACGGGCAATGGCAGCCGGTCGAGCCGGTTCTTAAAGATCCCGCTGACATTTATCAAGGCAGCAAGGCATGACAGAAGATACCCTAGGCCGCATTGCGCGCATCCTTGCCGAACGCAAGCAGGCCAGCCCCGACAGTTCCTATGTAGCCAGCCTCTATCACAAGGGTCTGAACAAGATTCTGGAGAAGGTTGGCGAGGAAGCCACCGAGGCCATTCTTGCCGCCAAGGATGCACAAGCATCCGGCAACACCGATGAGCTGATTTATGAGACCGCTGACCTGTGGTTTCATAGTATGATCATGCTTTCGGCTCTGGACGTGGAACCGCAGGCCGTTCTCGACGAGCTGGAGCGCCGCTTCGGCGTGTCCGGCCATGTGGAAAAAGCGTCACGCAACCAAGACTGATTCTGACTTAACAGGAAAACATTATGGGTATTAGCATTTGGCAGTTGTTGATCGTCCTTCTGATCGTGGTCATGCTGTTTGGCACCAAGCG
>CAZKTB010000058.1:0-2580 GCA_964555485.1 uncultured Thiopseudomonas sp.
TTGGCACCCTGACGTTGCACCAGCGGCTCGGCCACACCCAGCTCGTTGACCCGGTTGCGCACCGTGGTCAGGTTCTGGCTGATCGAGTACTCGCGAATTTCAGTGATCTTGGTCGGCAGCAGAGTCAGCTGCAGTACCTGACGACCACTGCGCTCGAACACCTGCTGTTCAAAATCGGTAAAGCTCTTGCGCAGCAGGGTGCGCGCCTTGTTCAGGGCCTCGCTGTCGTCAAAGCCCAGTTGTATGCCGTCTTCCAGCGCAGGCATGCTGCGGTAGCGAATGCGCTCTTTGCGCAAAATGCTCTTGGCTTCGGTGTCATAGACTTTCAGGCGGGCGGAAATGGCTTTTTCCATGTCCACTTCCAGCAGGAAGTGCACACCACCA
The DNA here is from genome assembly GCA_964555485.1 of uncultured Thiopseudomonas sp. GTDB lineage: Bacteria > Pseudomonadota > Gammaproteobacteria > Pseudomonadales > Pseudomonadaceae > Thiopseudomonas. Next base: position 385 of record CAZKTB010000058.1, read on the forward strand.
GACAGGTCCAGACCCAGCTTCATCGGGCTGCCGCCAATCGAACGCAGCCAGCCGGGCGTGTTCTGGGCCAGGTTCAGCGCGACAACATAGTCATCACCCAGTGCACGGCGTACCACTTCCTTGCCGGGCAGCTGGTCTTCCTGATCCAGCAGGCGCAACAAACCGGCACGCTGGGCCAGCTCGGTCGACTTGACCTGGATACCGGCTTCACGTAGCGCCTTCTCGGCACGATCGAGGTCGGCCTGGCCAACTTCCAGCGCACTGCTGTTGCCGCTGATCTGGATGGCCGGATCATCCGGGTAAAGGTTGGGGATGGCATAAATGAAACTGATGGCAAGCACCGCTGAAATCAGCAGGTACTTCCACAAGGGATATTTGTTGAGCATGACAGCGCCCATGGTCGGGCAGGCCCTGACGGGCCTGCAATTGAAGCAGAAACGGGATGACGGCCAGCCACTTGGCCGCCACCATCCCGCAAGATGAACATCAGATGGCTTTCAGCGTGCCCTTGGGCAGGGTGGCAACAACGGCCTGCTTCTGGAAGCGCAGCTCGATCTTGTCGGCCACTTCAACCATGATGAACTCGTCGGCAACCTTGGTGACGTGACCGGCCACACCGCCGGAAGTCACTATTTCATCACCCTTCTGCAGGCTGTTGATCAGGTTGCGGTGATCCTTGGCACGCTTGGACTGGGGGCGCCATACCATCAGGTAGAACACCACCAGGAAGCCGCCCAGTAGGGCAAACTGGATCATGTCGCCACCTGGCGGGGTGCCTGCAGCGGCATCGGCATATGCCATCGGAATGAAAAAGCTCATGTGTTACTCCTCAAGTTTGAAAAGGACAAATTTACAGTGCCGGTACGGGCAAGCCCCGCTGGGCATAAAATTCTTCCACAAAGTGCGACAATGTACCCTGTTGGATGGCCTCACGTAAACCGGCCATCAGTATCTGATAATGTCTCAGGTTGTGAATGGTGTTGAGCATGGCGCCCAGCATCTCGCCACAGCGGGTCAGATGATGCAGATAGGCGCGGCTGAAATTCTGGCAGGTGTAGCAGTCACAGGCCGGATCCGGCGGCGAGTCGTCATGACGATGCACCGCATTGCGGATCTTGATCACGCCGGTACTGATGAACAGATGACCGTTGCGCGCATTGCGGGTCGGCATCACGCAGTCGAACATGTCGACACCGCGGCGTACGCCCTCGACCAGATCGGCCGGAGTGCCGACACCCATCAGGTAACGCGGCTTTTCCGGCGGCATCAGCGGCGGCAGGAAATCCAGAATGCGGATCATGTCCTCTTTTGGCTCGCCTACCGACAACCCGCCAATGGCCAGTCCGTCAAAGCCGATCTCGCACAGCCCTTCCAGCGAACGCTGGCGCAAGGCTTCGTGCATGCCACCCTGGACAATACCAAACAGTGCCGAAGGGTTGTCGCCATGGGCGATCTTCGAACGTTTGGCCCAGCGCAGCGACAGCTCCATCGAACGCTCGGCCACATCAAAGTCGGCCGGGTATGGCGTACATTCGTCAAAGATCATCACCACATCCGAACCCAGCTCGCGCTGCACCTGCATGGACTCTTCCGGTCCCATGAACACCTTGCTGCCATCGACCGGCGAGGAGAAGTAGACGCCCTCCTCCTTGATCTTGCGCATGGCACCCAGGCTGAACACCTGGAAACCGCCGGAGTCGGTCAGGATCGGCCCCTGCCACTGCATGAAGTTGTGCAGGTCACCGTGCTGGCGGATGACCTCGGTACCCGGACGCAGCCACAGGTGAAAAGTGTTGCCAAGAATGATCTGGGCGCCAATATCCTTGATATCCCGCGGCAGCATGCCCTTGACCGTGCCATAGGTACCCACCGGCATGAACACCGGTGTTTCCACCGTGCCGCGCGGGAAGGTCAGGCGGCCACGACGGGCACGGCCATCGGTGGCCAACAGCTCAAACTGCATAAAGGACATCAGGCTTCTCCGGGTGCATCAGGTTGCGGATTGCGGGTAATGAACATGGCATCGCCATAACTGAAAAAACGGTATTTTTCGGCTACCGCCTGCTGATATGCATGCATCGTCGCCGAATAGCCGGCAAAGGCCGACACCAGCATCAACAGGGTCGACTCCGGCAAGTGGAAGTTGGTCACCAGCGCATCAACCACATTGAAGCTGCAACCGGGGTAAATGAAGAT
>CAZKTB010000058.1:2680-8614 GCA_964555485.1 uncultured Thiopseudomonas sp.
TTGTTGAACACCAGCAGGTCGCCAGCACGCAACTGCTGCGCCAGATCGGCAAAACGCCCGTGCTGCAGGGAGCCGCCGCCAGCCGCATCCAGCATCAGCAAGCGGCTGGCACTGCGTTCGGCCAAAGGATAATGGGCAATCAGCTCATCAGGCAGGTCAAATTGGAAATCGGCAACACGCATGGATATACATCAAAAAAATGAGGGCCAAATGGTAACGGAAAAACCGGCCTCTGGCCATGCAAAATCAATTGACCTTGCACTCTGGCCGCCCTATAATCCGCCGCCATGCCCCGGTGGCGGAATTGGTAGACGCAGCGGATTCAAAATCCGCCGCCGGTAACGGCTTGGGAGTTCGATTCTCCCCCGGGGCACCATCTGCAGCCCGCAAGTAGTTGATACTTGCGGGCTTTTTCTTGCCTACAGCTTTTAGATAGCTGTTGTGTATACCGATTTCGTCCAGTACCTCATCAAACCGTGCGCCCAGCAAGCCTGGAAACACTGGGCATTTCGCCTGGCAAGGCGTTAAATGCCTTCGAGGCATCCACCCTGTCAGCCCCATCTCTCGCACAGTGCGCTCTTATGTTGCACCACCACCGGCAGCAGCCGAAAGGTGGTAATGCTAGAATTTGCCAGACAGACATCACCGTCTGAGCACAGACACCGGGGGAAACATATGCAGATGCCAACATTGCGGGATGTGCTTTTTGCACTGGCAGTCATGGCTGTCCTGCTTGCTCTGGCCATGCTGATACAGATGGGCCAGCCATTCAGGTGACAGCGGCTTCGGCATACCTGGCCATACAGGATGCCAGCCCTTTGATACAGAAATCCTTGATCCGCCAGGAGACATCATGTCAATTTTTCGCACCACAGCTTTCATCGCCAGCCTGCTCTGGGCTGTTACCGGCCAGGCTGGTGAACTGACCGACTACAGCGGCGAATGGATCGAACAGGCCGATGATCCGCTGAAAATCAGCTTGCAGCCGGCAGAAGACGGACGCGTGGAAGCCCATATCCGCCACGGCCGCAGCGATCAGATACGCACCCTGGTTTTGCGCAACAGCAACGACCAGCTGGTCGACGAGTCAGGCACCCCAAGGTTTGCGCTTGAAAACGGCAAGCTACGCCAGCTGGATACCGCCTTGCTGGTGCTTTTTGTCAGGCTGCAATGACAAAGCAAATAAAGGGGTCAGGTACATTTAAATTCACGTTTAAATGTACCTGACCCCTTTATTTGTCATAGAACAATACGCTCCAGTGCATCAGCTACCTGCCGGTCCAGACCATAGCTGTCTGAACGAAAGCGCAGCCGGCTGTCAGCATCAACTTCCACTGTGAAATAGGCCAGCAATACTGGCACCGGCCGGGCCAGATTCACCTGCTTGGTATGCCCGCTGCCCAGCAGTTGGCTGATACGCTCTTGCGTCGGCTGATCCGGAGCCAGTAAATCAAGCAGGCGAAACACGCTTTCAACCCGGACACAACCGGAGCTGACCGTACGTGTGGCGCGACCAAACAGGTACTGGCTGGGCGTATCGTGCAGATAGACGGTAAAAGGATTGGCAAACCTTATCGCCACCCGCCCCAGCGCATTGCCCGGGCCTGCAGCCTGGCGCAACAGGATGTTGCCGGGTGCATTCCAGTCAATCGTGCGAGGGTCAAGCACCCTGCCCCGGGCATCCAGCACCTGCATGCGACTACGCTCAAGGTAGCCGATATCCTTGCGGATGGCCGGCAGCTTGTCCTTGCGGAAAATCGTTGGCGGCACCGTCCAGGTGGGGTTCAGGGTCAGGTGGGTAATACGTGATTTCAGCAGCGGCGTCTGCCGCGCCACGGTACCAACCTGGGTGCGGGTGCGCCAGGCCACCTGGCCGGCTTCAAGATACAAAAGACGTGCTCCGGCGATATCCACCACCAGCATCTCGGGTTCATAATATTTGTCCAGCCAGCGCATGCGCTCAAGGTTGACCCGGATCTGCATCATGCGCTGGCGCGGCGAGACGTTCAGCTCACGCAATGTGGCTGGCCCGACAATGCCGTCATCTTCCAGATAATGATCTGCCTGGAACGCTTTGACAGCGGTCACCAGTGTTTCGTCATAAACATCAGCCTGTACAGGCTCGCCAACCTCAATAGTCTGCTCTTGCCAAAAGCCCGCCTGCTGCAGTCTGGTACGCAAAGCTGCCACCCGTGCGTCACGCATGCCCGCTTTAAGACTTGGTCCGGATGGAACCTGCAGCCAGTCGGTTTGCAGCAACGGCTCCATGGCGCGTAGCTGTTCACGCAGCTGGGTATACATCAACTGTGCCGGGCGTGCCGCCAGAAAACTTGCCGCCAGGTCATCCGGAGTTTGCAAGGCAAGCTCAACCACCGGCGCATACTGCTTGACGGCAGCCGCAGACTCGACCCAGTAGGATTCCACCTTTTCCTGTTGCAAGCGGCCGTTGCGCAGGTGGTGCAACGCCAGCAAATGGTCATGCGTGATTTCAGCATCCAGACAGGAAGACACTTCAGCGCTACTGCCGGCTTGCTGCAAGCCTGAGTTGTACTCGGCAGGCAGCAGGCCGTCATATCTCAGCTCGTCGAACAGGAACCTCAATTGCTGACGTCGTGCGGCATCCTGCCACTGCAGCTGGTTATGCTGACGACGGTAGTATTCCTCTACCTGCAGCGCACCTACCGGACCGGCAGTAAAGCGTGCATGTTCTGCCGGGCAGAGAGTCGCCAGCTCTATGGTCGCTTCCGGCTCCTGCTGCTCGGCCGCACCGGCGACGGCCATACCGGCGAACAGGGCCAGCGCAGGCAGCAATATCCGGTAAAAACTTTTAGACAAATGGTTATACCCTTGTTTACAGGCTACTGATAGGATTCAGCCTTTCGCTCACGGCCTTTGCATCTGCCGGTTTCCGGCAGCTCCGTGGCGGCATCCGCTGCCCTGCTCCATGGCGTTACAGTGGCAGTATACACAGAAACATTCGCCACCCGGGATGCAGATGGCGAAAATGGCAGCGGCAATTCAGTACCGCCGCAATGCCGGCTGTGGCCAGTCCGCAGCATGCAAGATAGTCGAGGTTTTTGATGCTTGAACGCACCCTGTCCCTGTTCGGCCTGTCACTGGCCGGCCTGTGTTTCCAGTCTGCTCTCGCAGCCAGTCCCGTCGCCCTGCACAGTCACCTGGCACAAAGTGCTCCACAGCTTGATCCGCTAGTGCTGGGTCACGCCCTTGATGCATTCCAGTGTGCGACACAGCAAGGCAAGGAAGCAGCCGACCGGCTCGCGGTGATAGATTTCTCCCTGCCTTCCAGCGAAAAGCGCCTGTGGATCTTCGACCTGAAAAAACGCAGCCTGCTGCTCAACGACTTTGTTGCCCACGGCGCCAAGTCAGGTGACAACCTGGCCAGCAGCTTCTCCAATATCAATGGCAGCCACCAGTCCAGCATCGGCCTGTTTCGCAGCGCCGAGAGCTACAGCGGCAAGCATGGCTACTCGCTGCGCATGGACGGTCTGGAGCCGGGCTTCAACGACCGTGCCCGCGAGCGCGCCATCGTCATCCATGGTGCCGATTACGTGAATCCGGCCTGGATTCCACGCCAGGGCCGTATTGGCCGTAGCCAGGGCTGTCCGGCCGTACGTCCAGAAATCAGCAAAACCGTGGTTGATGCCCTCAAGGGTGGCCAGCTGGTATTTACCTGGTATCCCGACCCCAAGTGGCTGCAAACTTCATCCTTCCTCAACTGTCCCGGCCCGCGCCTGGCTGACCGTTTCAGCAACCAGCGGCACGCTGGCGACAGCTGACCGATATAGCCACCATTCCTCTCTGCCTGTGGCTGCCAAACGGCAGCCGCTGTCTTTCTGCTCTCCAGGCCTGCAACAGCCGGCTACCAGAAACGACAAATACAGGGTCAAGACCTGCTAGAATGCCCCTCATAATCAACAAGGGAGACTTAGCCATGACCCAGTACACCTACTACCACAACAGCCGCTGCAGCAAATCCCGTGACGGCCTGGAACTGCTGGCCCAACATAACATCGAGCCGGAAGTGGTCAACTATCTGGATACCCCGCCCACCGCCATTGAAATCAAGGCCCTGCTGGACAAGCTCGGCATGAGTGCACGCGAGCTGATACGTACTGGCGAAGAAGCCTACAAGAATCTCGGTCTGGACAATCCCGAGCTGACCGAAGAGCAGCTGGTGGATGCCATGGTCCGCGAGCCCATCCTGATCCAGCGCCCGGTATTCGCCAATGACAAGCGTGCCGTGATTGGCCGCCCAACTGAAAAGCTGCTGGAAATCCTGTCATGAGCGCACCCTATGTTCTGGTGCTGTATTACAGCCTGCATGGCGCGACAGCGGAAATGGCCCGGCTGATTGCCCGCGGCGTCGAGCAACAGGGTCTGGAAGCACGCATCCGGACGGTACCCCGGGTTGTTACCGAGGTCAGCGAGCCCGCTCCTGCGGTACCCGAAGAGGGTGCTGTCTACGCCACGCTGGATGACCTGAAGAACTGTTCCGCACTGGCTCTGGGCAGTCCGACCCGTTTTGGCAACATGGCTGCCCCGATGAAGTACTTTCTCGACGGTACACTCAACCTGTGGTTGACCGGCGAGCTGATCGGCAAGCCGGCCGGGGTATTCACCTCGACCTCGTCCCTGCATGGCGGCCAGGAAACCACATTGCTGAGCATGATGATGCCGCTAATGCACCACGGCATGCTGATCTGCGGCCTGCCCTATAGCGAAACCGCGCTGACGCAAACCTGCGGTGGTGGCACGCCCTACGGCCCCAGCCACCTGGCCGGTATCGACAGCAAACGCCCGCTGGACGAACATGAAAAGCAACTTTGTGTAGCCCTTGGCACGCGTCTGGCGCAGCTTGCCAGCCAGCTGGAGCCGGCACGTGGCGCGTAAGAAGGACAAACCGCTACCAACACTGGAATGGCTGCACCCGCGCATGCGACTGATGCATCTGGCCAGCCTGTTCCTGCTGGCTGCCCTAGCAGTTCTGCTGGTGGTCTGGAACCAGTTCTTTGCCGACCTGCATGGTGCCCGCACCTGGGTCATCAGTGGCATCGAGCTGTTTCCGCTGCTGCTGGTGGCTCCCGGCATGCTGCTGGGCTCGGCCCGGGTACATGCCTGGGCCTGCTTCGTGATGAACCTGTATTTCATCAAGGGCGTACTGGCCTGGATCGATCCGGCCCGCGCCTGGCTGGGCATGCTGGAAACGCTGATCAGCGTGACACTGTTCACCACTGCACTGCTCTATGTGCGCTGGCGTTACCAGTATGAGCGCAAGCAGCTCGAAGCAGCCGCAGCCTGATATCCCGGGCCGCGGCTAGCGGTCAAAGCCGGCTTTCTAGCCCTGACCTTCCAGATACTTCTCGGCATCCAGCGCGGCCATGCAGCCGGCGCCAGCTGAAGTGATGGCCTGACGGTAGACATCATCGGCCACGTCACCGGCGGCAAACACACCCTCGATGCTGGTTGCGGTGGCATTGCCCTCGCGACCACCATTGACCACCATGTAGCCGTCCTTCAGCTCCAGCTGGTCCTTGAACAGGCCGGTATTGGGGTCATGACCGATGGCAATGAACACACCTTCAACCTGCAGCTCGCGGGTGCTGCCGTCGTTGTTGCGCAGGCGCACTGCGGTCACGCCCATGGCATCACCCAGCACCTCGTCCAGCTGGGCATTGAGCGCCAGCTCGATCTTGCCTTCGGCAACCCGGGCCTGCAGCTTGTCCTGCAGGATCTTCTCGGCACGGAAGGTATCGCGACGATGCACCAGAATCACCTTGCTGGCGATATTGGACAGGTACATGGCTTCTTCAACAGCAGTGTTGCCGCCACCGACCACCACCACCTCCTTGTCACGGTAGAAGAAACCGTCACAGGTGGCACAGGCTGAAACACCACGGCCCATGAACTCTTCCT
>CAZKTB010000059.1:0-6508 GCA_964555485.1 uncultured Thiopseudomonas sp.
TGGTGCCGCGGGTGGCTGATGTCAGCGAAGTGTTCGAGCTGGACGAAGCGCAACAGCAGCAACTGTGGGACGAGACCCGCTTGCTGGCCAAAGCCATGCACGAGGTATTTGCAGCGGACAAGATGAATATTGCCACATTGGGTAATGTGGTCAGCCAAATGCACATGCATCTGGTGGTACGCATGGAAGGCGATGCCAGCTGGCCGGCACCGGTGTGGGGCAATGGCACGGCTGTGCCTTACAGCGAGTCGGGCCTGGATGCGGTACGCAAACAGATGCTGCAGGCCCTGCAAGTCAGCGGCCTTGAGGTACAGCAAGCATGAGCACTATCGACGAGCGCATGGCCGAGCTGGAAATTCGTCAGGCCTTTCAGGACGATGCCCTGCAGGAACTCAGTGACGTAATTGTTGACCAGCAAAAGCAGATAGATCTGCTCAAGCGTGAGCTGGAAAGTCTGCGCAGCCGACAGGAAGAGCAGTCGCAGCAGTATCAGGATGTGCCCAACGATCCGCCACCGCACTACTAGTTTGAAGGTTTTTGTAGGCCTGGCATTGGGGTTATCGGTGCACAGGTTCCGCAGGGTCGCTGCGAGTACGTCCCTGTAAGCTTAGTGCCGCCATCCATGGCGGCACAGCCCTGCTACACCTGTTCGCCGATACTGTTACAACGCCATGCGCTTCGTAGAGCTTTTTGGCTAGAAACGCAGGCGTTTGATATTCAGCCGCGCCAGGCCAGCAGGGTATCCAGCATGCGGTTGGAGAACGCCCACTCGTTGTCGTACCAGGCCAGCACCTTGACCAGATTGTCGTGCACCCGGGTCTGGGTCAGGTCGGCCACGCTGGACACCGGATAGCCGTTGAAGTCACAGGACACCAGAGGTTCCTCGTTGCACTCCATGACGTGTTCCGGGAACTGTTTGGCGCCGGCACGCAGGGCTTCGTTGACTTCCTCGACACTGGTGTTGCGGCTGGCGGTGAAGCTCAGGTCGACCAGTGACACGTTCATGGTAGGTACCCGCACGGCCAGGCCGTCGAGGCGGCCATCCAGCTCGGGAATCACCAGGCCGATGGCCTTGGCCGCACCAGTACTGGTCGGAATCATCGAGTGGGCCGCAGCACGGGCGCGGTACAGGTCACTGTGATTCTTGTCCAGCAGGTTCTGGTCGTTGGTATAGGCGTGGATGGTGGTCATCAGGCCATGTTCGATACCGACGCTGTCGTGCAGCACCTTGGCCAGCGGTGCCAGGCAGTTGGTGGTGCAGGATGCGTTGGAAACAATGTGCTGGTTGCCCAGCAGCTGGTGGTTGACGCCAAACACCACGGTCAGGTCGGCATCGGCCATAGGATGGGCCAACAGTACGTTGTGGGCGCCGGCGGCCAGGTGCTTTTCCGCATCGACCCGCTTTTTGACCCGGCCGGTACACTCCAGCACCACATCCACACCCAGCTGCTGCCAGGGCAGCTTGGTCAGCTCGGGTTCGCGCAGCAGGCGGATGCTTTGCGAGCCGACCTGCAGGGTATCGCCGTTGACCTGGCAGTTGATGCCGAAGCGGCCGAAGGTCGAGTCAAAGCGGGTCAGGTGGGTGAGCATCTGTGGGTCGGCCAGATCGTTGATGGCAACGATCTGGATCTTGTTGTCCAGGCCTCGTTCGAACAGGGTGCGCAGGATGTTGCGGCCGATCCGGCCATAGCCGTTGATGGCGATTCTTAGCATGGTGAAGCTCCTTGTGTGTCAACAAATGCCCTGTTACGGGGTTACGTCTGCTTGTGCACCCTTATAGGCACAACCGATTAGTGTTTCGCCCTGCCACTGTAGTCGGGCGGAAAGAGCATGCCAGGCACCGGTCATGCTGTCAGTGCAGGGTTCAGGGCTGATCCAGAGTTGCAGTTCCTGATGGTCGGCCTTGCTGCTGATGTAATACTGGCCGTTGCCCAGCTGTTCCTCGATATAGGGTAGGGCAATTGTGGGCTGGCCCAGTTGCTGCAGGACAAGTCCCTGGTCATTAAGGCGCACATTCCAGAAAGGCTCGTTGCCAAAAGCGCGGAACATCAGGTGAGCGAACTCCTCGTCACCGCAGCCGCGGCCTTCGCCCTGTATGCGGTGAACCTTGCTTACCTGCGCTGTATCGCCATTTCGGCGTAGCTCCAGGTCGGCAAAGCAGCTCTGCCCGGGAGGGCAACCTTCGGTGGCTTGCAGCCATGGTTCGTCAAACTGCAGCGTCAGGCTGTCACTGTTGTCACAGCGGGTCAGCTGCCAGCCGCCTTCACTGGAGTCCAGCGTGCCTTGCCAACGCTCGCCGGAGGTGGTGTTTTGTTGTGAGCTGGAAAGCAACTGGCAGCCGGTCAAAAGGATGCTGCCAAACAGCAGCACAAAGGCGCGTGGTTTCATCAAGGGTTCTCCGAGTAATGACATTGGCCATGGTGATCGTTGAAGGCAAGTTTATCGCAGTTTTTGCTGATTGCATGCATGAATCAAGGACCGGGCGCTGACGGCAGCCAGCAAGTGGTGATCAGCAACAGCTGTTTGGCGGTCAGCAAAAAAGCATCAAACGCCGGTCCGGCTTGCGACTGTTCTTCTGGCACTGCAGGGGCGGGCTTTTCCGGCTAACATGGCCGGCAGGCATCAACGACAGAAGGAAGGGAAGCATGGGCGCCAGCATTTTCTGGTATGACTTTGAGACCACCGGCATCAATCCGGCAGCCGATCGTGCGCTGCAGGTGGCCGGTATTCGCACGGATGAAGAGCTGAACGAGATTGGCGAGCCGCTGAATATCTATTGCCGGCCCGCAGACGATATTCTTGCGCATCCGCGTGCCAGCCTGGTGACAGGTATCGGCCCGCAGCAGCTGCAGGAACAGGGCTTGAGCGAGGCGGAATTCATCGGCCGCTTGCAGCAGGAACTGATGCAACCGCAAACCTGTACTGCAGGCTACAACAGTCTGCGTTTTGATGACGAATTTGTCCGCTACGGGCTGTACCGCAACTTCCATGATCCCTATGCGCGCGAGTGGCAAGGTGGCAACAGCCGCTGGGATATTCTGGACGCCTTGCGCTGTGCCTGGGCGCTGGCGCCGGACGGCATCAACTGGCCGAAGAATGATGAAGGACGGGTCAGTTTCCGGCTGGAGCTGTTGACTGCGGCCAACGGTATCGAGCATGGCCAGGCCCATGATGCGCTGGCCGATGTGCGTGCAACCATTGCCATGGCGCGTTTGTTGCGCAAGGCGCAGCCAGAGCTCTACGCGCATCTGTACCGGATGCGCGACAAGAACCTGGTACACAATGCCTTGCGCATCGGCCGGCCGGTGGTGCATGTGTCCGGCAAGCTGGGCTGGCAGCGGCGTTATCTATCTGTCGTCTTGCCGCTGCTGCAGGATGCAACCAATCGCAACGCCTATGTGGTCTGTGACCTGCTGGCAGATGTGCAGCCACTGCTGGAGCTGTCGGCGGAGGAAATCAGGCAGCGGCTGTATACCCGCCATGACGAACTGGCAGCGGGCGAGAGTCCGATACCGCTGAAAAAGATCCAGGCCAACAGGTGTCCGGCATTGGTCGGCATGGACAGTCTTGCTGCCGACAAACAGCCCTGGCTGCAGCTGGACGAACAGCTCTGGCGCAATAATGGTCGCTTGCTGGTTGATAATCTGGCGGCTATACAGGAAAAGCTGCGGGAAGTATTCAGGGCAGAGCAGTTTCCGGAAAGGACTGATCCGGAACAGCAGCTATATGGTGGTTTTCTTGGCAACCGTGACCGGGACCTGTGCCGTCAGGTGCTACAAAGCGATGCGCAGACTCTTGCGCAGGGTATTTGGCCGTTTGATGATCAGCGCCTGCCCGAATTGTTATTCAGATATCGTGCCCGCAACTTTCCCGACAGCCTGACTGCCGAAGAGCAACAGCGCTGGCAGTTGTTTTGTCGTGAGCGTCTGTTGAATGCCGAAGCTGGAGCACCCCTGACCGTACCGGGCTTTGTTGCCGCCTGTCAGGAGTTGAGTGAAGAAGAGCGACAGACTGAAGTTGTTCGTCAATGGCAGGCTCATGTTGAAGAGCTGATGCAGCGCTATGCACTGACAGATGTAATTAGCGGCATGCCGGATGATCCATAAACTGCCGGGATAAGGACGCATTGCGGAGGCAATAAAAAACCGGGAGCTCCTGCTGGATGCTCCCGGTTCTTTTTGAAGACTGGTTGTTACAGGGTAACAGCCCAGCTTTCAACGGTTTCGTTGCCCCACTGCTGCTTCCACTCTTTCAGCTCCTTGTGGTTGCCGCCACGGGTCTCGATGACACCGCCGGTGTGCGGGTTGGTGTAGCGCTTGGTGCGGCGCTGACGACGGGTAGTGGTGCGCGGCGCTTCGGTAGCAGCTGCCTTTGGGTCCAAAATGGCATTGATATCACGCAGGGACTTGCCGTACTCGGACATCAGGGCGCGGAGTTTTTCTTCAAACTCCATTTCCTTTTTCAGTTCCGGATCGCTGGACAGGGCTTCCAGCTGCTGCTTGAGTTCTTCAATGGCTTTTTTGGTGTTATGAAAACGGCTGATTTTGGTAGGCATGTTTATCTTCCTGATGTTTGGACGACAACTTGCAGGCATTCGTTCTGGCACACAGAAGCCGGTTGGAAGTATCTGCTTGTTGGTGGTTGCTGGAGTTTGCTCTGCAATCTGTGACTTTACTTTGCAAACACATACCGAATGCGATGCTTCGGTTTTGAAAAGTATCGGCTGTACAGGCTATCCAATAAATACGGCGCCATTCTAATGTATATCCACAAGAGCTGTAAACAGTTTGATTAATTGGATAGTAGAGCCTCAGGTTATTGAAGTTGTCAGATATATATATGCTTATTGTTATTCGAGACTATTAATTGGCAGTTAATTTTGATGCGAATGGCACGCCTGTTGATTGCCTTGCCAACTTGCAGGTGGTGCGGCCAGCTGCAATTAGTGATGTGGCGGGCTGGTGACAAGGCTGTGGTGGAAATGCATTGCAGGCGGGAAATGACTTGGCACCGGACAGGTTGTAGAATGGCGCTTTTGATTGGTTTGCGGAGTAGCAAATGCGAACGTTTCGTTTAACGATTGCCTGCCCTGACCGGGTGGGTATTGTGGCCAAGGTGAGTAACTTCCTGGCAACCTATAATGGCTGGATTCATCAAGCCAGCCAGCATTCGGATGAGCACAGCGGCTGGTTTTTCATGCGTCATGAAATTCGTGCCGAGTCCTTGCCGTTTGATCTGGACACATTTCGCCAGGCATTTGCCCCCATCGCCAAAGAGTTTTCCATGATCTGGCAGGTCAGTGATTCCGCCGTCAGAAAGCGTGTGGTGCTGATGGCCAGCCGCGAGTCCCACTGTCTGGCCGACCTGCTGCACCGCTGGCACCGCAAGGAACTGGATTGTGACATTCCCTGCGTGATCGCCAACCATGATGATCTGCGCAGCATGGTCGAATGGCATGGCATTCCGTTTTTCCATGTACCGGTTGACCCGAAAAACAAGCAGCCGGCCTTTGAGGAAGTCAGCCGCCTGATCGACGAACACGAAGCGGACTGTGTGGTGCTGGCCCGTTACATGCAGATTCTGCCGCCGGAGCTGTGCGAAAAATATGCCGGCCGGGTGATCAATATCCATCACAGCTTTTTGCCTTCATTCGTTGGTGCCAAACCCTATCACCAGGCCGCCATGCGTGGTGTCAAACTGATCGGTGCAACCTGTCACTATGTCACTGAAGAGCTGGATGCCGGCCCCATCATCGAGCAGGACGTGATGCGCGTCAGCCACAGGAATAGCACCGAAGACATGGTGCGACTGGGCAAGGACGTGGAAAAGATGGCACTGGCGCGCGGCCTGCGCTACCACCTGGAAGACCGGGTGATCATTCACGACAACAAGACGGTCATTTTTGACTGATCACAAGGCTTGCCCTGATATGGGCAGGCCGCTCTTCGCGATCCACCCCATCTTTTGAGCGACAAGGCGTTTTCATGCAAGATTTTCACTGGGTAACCAGTAACCCGCAACTGCAGGAGTTGTGTCTGCAGTGGCAGAGCGAGCCGTTTATCGTACTGGATACCGAGTTTGTCCGGGTCGATACCTATTATCCGCAGACAGGACTGATCCAGCTGGCGACTGCAACCGGCAACTATTTGCTCGATCCCTTGCAGATCAGCGACTGGAGCAGTTTTGCCGCTTTGCTGGAAAACCCGGCGGTGGTCAAGGTGGTGCATGCCTGTGGTGAGGACCTTGAGGTATTTCAGCGTCTGACCGGATCCCTGCCGCAGCCGTTGTATGACACCCAGTTGGCCGCTGCCTATGCCGGACTGGGCTTTTCCTGGGGTTATGCGCGGCTGGTTGAGCACTTCCTGCAGGTCGAGCTGCCCAAGGGGGCAACCCGCTCGGACTGGCTGCAGCGCCCGCTCACTAGCGAGCAGGAGCTTTATGCCGTTCAGGATGTGAGCTACCTGGCGCGGGTCTACCCGCTAGTGGATGCTTTGCTGACAGAGCAAAA
>CAZKTB010000059.1:6608-8555 GCA_964555485.1 uncultured Thiopseudomonas sp.
GCGACAGATCTGCCCGACACCTTGCCTGAACCGCTACCGCTGCAGGCCGGCAAGGCACTTAAACGTCTGAGAAAAGTTGGCGAGCAATTTGCCAGCGAACTGCAGATGGCGCCGGAACTTACACTGAAGAAGAAAATTCTGGTTGATGCACTGGCAACCGGCTGGCCCGATGGTCCTTACCAATTGCCCGATACCTTGCAGGGCTGGCGCCTTGAACAGCTCGGGTCTGCCTTGCAGCAAGCCCTGGCCGGAGAAACGCAATGAAGAAAATCTGTTCCATCTATCAGAGCCCGCGCAAGCCGGGCATGTATCTCTATGTGCTCAAGGCCGATGCGCTGACGCGGGTGCCGGAAGAGCTGCTCAAGCTGTTCGGCCCGCCCAGGCACAGTTTTGACCTGGTGCTGACTCCGGAGCGCCAGTTGGCGCAGGAAGATATCGCCAAGGTTCTGGATAACCTCGAAAACCAGGGTTTCCACCTGCAGATGCCGCCGCCGGAGGATGAATATATCGAGCACTGGCCGGAAGAGCTGCTCACGCGCAATGACCCTGCCTGAGCAGCAATGGGCTGCTGCCCGGCACTGAAAAGTACGACTGTTTGAAAATAACACTGGAACTTTGCAGGAAATCAGGTAAAGTGATGTCCACTGTTGCTGCATGCGTCACCGTGAATCATTGATGTTTACACATTGCGACTCCTGTTACTCCTTGCACTCAGTATTCGCAGGCCATTGGCCTGTATTTTTTTACTTATTGATAAGGAGACAGCAATGTCCGAACGTCAGAATGGCACCGTCAAGTGGTTCAACGATGAGAAAGGCTTTGGCTTCATTACCCCGGAATCCGGTGAAGACCTGTTTGTACACTTCCGTGCAATCCAGGCTGAAGGTTTCAAGAGCCTGAAAGAAGGTCAGCGCGTATCTTTCGTTGCTACCCGTGGCCAGAAAGGCATGCAGGCCGAAGAAGTTCAGATCATCTGATTCTTCGCTTGTATAAAAAACCCGCTTCGGCGGGATTTTTTGTGCCTGCAACCGGCATAGACAGCGCCCGAGCTTCCAGCAACCGCAAGGCTCGGGTAAGATGTGCCGATCTTAAACCGGCATCATACGAGGTGATTCATGAGTATCAAGGCGGACCGCTGGATCCGGCGCATGGCAACCGAACACGGCATGATCGAGCCTTTTGTTGAAAGACAGGTGCGCACCGAAGGCAGCGAGCGGCTGATCTCGTATGGCGTGTCCAGTTATGGCTATGATGTTCGCTGTGCCGACGAGTTCAAGGTGTTCACCATCCTGCTTTCCGTGACTGTGGACCCGTAGTATTTTGACGAAATAAGCTTCGTCGACGTCAAGGGCGATTACTGCATCATTCCGCCCAACTCCTTTGCGCTGGCGCGTACGGTCGAGTATTTCCGCATTCCGCGCAATGTGCTGACAGTCTGCCTGGGCAAGAGCACCTATGCCCGCTGCGGCATCATTGTCAACGTCACGCCGCTGGAGCCGGAGTGGGAAGGGCATGTGACCCTGGAGTTTTCCAACACCACCACCTTGCCGGCAAAGATCTATGCCAACGAAGGTGTAGCGCAGATGTTGTTCTTCGAATCGGATGAAGACTGCGAAGTGTCCTACAAGGACCGCGGTGGCAAATATCAGGGCCAGCTGGGTGTGACCCTGCCCAGGACCTGATCCTCATGTCGCTCGGGCAAACTGTCATGCTTGCCCGACCACAGAATGTAAAAAGGCTGCACGAATATTCGTGCAGCCTTTTTTATTTGTGCCGGGAAAAGTGTTTACTGGTAGGCGCCCGGCATCGGACGCAGGTTGATTTCCACGCGGCGGTTTTGCTGGCGGCCGTATGCATCGGAGTTGCTGGCTACCGGCTGGTCAGGGCCCACACCACGCACACTCATGCGCGAATAGTCGACGCCCTGGCCTTGCAGATAGCTGGCGA
>CAZKTB010000060.1:0-6914 GCA_964555485.1 uncultured Thiopseudomonas sp.
TAAGGCAGGCGCAACTGTCCCTAGGTTAGGGGCTGTTACACCGCCCCTAGGGCACTTGTTCATAAGCTGTAAATTATTTGTTACCAAATATTACAAGCTGTGTTTTTTTGGTTAAAAATCAACCAAAGGCTGACGTTTCCCGAGATACGTTGGCTCCGCCAATGTATCTCTTTGGTGCGTCTAGCAATTCACACAGGTTCTTTATCCAGGCCTGTAACCTGACTTGAGCGCGAACGTGTCGCACGAAAGGCGCAATTTTAGCAGGCTTGGCAGCAGGCGGCTATGGCATGGGCGGATTGCCCAGATAACCGGGCATTTATTGGCGGAGGTATTGTTTCTTTATGAGGCTGTTCGATTGGCTGATACGGGGAGACTGCAGGGCTCTTCGTCTTCCGGTTGTGCCAACTGTTCCTGCTTGTTGTCAGTGGAGCAGCTGTTCCTGCTCGCAAATTAGCTGCGCCAGATCCTGGCGCAGGCACTGTTCCAGCTTGTGGAGCGAAGTCGCGGACCGCCTCCTGCAGCTCAGCGCGGAACCTGCTGAAGCTGCTGACCATCGATCCCCAGCTCGGTTGCGGGATTAAAGTTAGGGTTGTTGGTCTGGAAGTAAGTGCCGTCCGAAAGCCGCCACAAGTATTGATAGCGGTTGTCTACCTCGATCGGCGTACCGCGTACAGGGTCGTAGTAGGGCTGAACTTCACGGATACCATCTATGGTGCGATTTTGAATCTTCTCGCTGGTCGCACTGGTGTTTTGCCAGGTGTTTTGCTGCATGGCCGAGATTTCCTGCTGCGTCTGGTACTGGATCTGGCCGCGCTTGCGTATTTCGTCCATGGCTATCTGATTGCCTTTGTGCTGAATGTCCATCCGTTGCTGGACACCCTTTGCTACGCGCGCATCCCACTCTGGATCGGGTTTGATTGACTGACGAATATGTTCCAGCAAGGCTAAATCAAGTTGACCATCGGGAGCCCGCAGCGCCACCGCTCCGTTGGTCAGGACATACACCCCGTGATGCGTACCTGCCATGGGCACCTGTGCTGTCTTTCCTCCCGAAATTCCGAGGGAGACAATGGCTTCCCGCATGGCCCTGCCGTTTTCTTCTCAACCGATCAGAATCTCGCCGGCATCACCGTGGCTGAAGCTTTCAATGCCTCCTCCGGGAATATTGAATGACGGAAATATCGGCACTTTGGCAGCAAGATCCGGACGATCACGGTAGTCGAGTACTTGGGCGTGCGGGTGGCGTGTCGATGCAACGTAGTGGAGATATTCACGGATGTTGCGTAGCGGCATTACAGGGCAGCTTGTGAAGTTGTCTGCAAAAATATTTGTACTGTAATGTGAAGCGTGGCGCTGCATGATCTCGACCATCTGGCTTCCGTCCGCGGAGCGGGCCATCCATACCGGAGAGATCATGGTGGCATCGCAGCCAGACTGGATATCCCATTTGACGGCGCCACTGGCTTGCCAGCCCGCCGGAATCTGGACGTAGTAGGCTGGTAGCGGGCGTTCAAATCCGTTGTTGTCCATGATGACCGCACGCTGCATGCCTTTTGCTGCCGCAGTAGCCAACCGGGGATCGGCTGAGCCGTCGTTACGAACGACGATGCCCGGCGTCGTGCCGGCAGTCTGGGCAGTGTTGTCAGCATCATCGCAAGCCACGAGAAGACTTGTAAGCAGAGCAGCGCCCAGCAATTTCCTTGAAAACTTCATGACTGATCTCCGGCATTTCTGAAAAACGAACTGGGGTCTGCTTTACCAGCGCCTTCCTGTTTCTGCCACTGACCTTGCTGCCCTTGACCACCTGTTGACCAGGCACCCTGTCCTTGCGGATTGGCTTGAGGTTGCTGCCCCGTCGATGTGAGGCAATTCGCTGTAGTCGGCTCCATGCCTCAATTCCGTCACGATACCAGTATACCTGGGTGTATCCCATGTTGATCGCGCGCAGTGCGGCGTTGTATGCCATCCAGCACTATCCCGTGTTTCTGCATGGAGAAAGGCCTGTATCTGGTTCACCATTACAGGGTTGAATGCAGGCGGCTATGGCACGGATGGTTTGCCCAGATAACCGGGTATTTATTGCCGGGGTATTGTCTCTTTACGAGGCTATTCGATCGACTGATACGGGGAGACCGACGGATAAAATGCAGGCGGAGACTCCGGGGATTCTTCGTCTTTCGGGTGTTCCTGTTGTTGCCAGTGCAGCAGCTGCTCCTGCTCGCGAATCAGCTGTTCCAGATGCTGGTGCAGACGCTTTTCCAGCTCGGCAGTGATTTGCGGGGCGAAGTCGCGGATGACCTCCTGCAACAGACTTTCGGCACTTTGCATCAGCAATGGCCGCAATGGTTGCAGGCTGTGATCAGTGGTTACCGCCGGCTCCACTATGTCCTGCAGCACAGGGATGGCGTTGTCATCGCTGACCGGTTCGGACAGCATGTCATGCAGCCGGGTCAGTTCGGCCAGCAGGTTTTCAGGGCGTGAGCTGTCGTCAGATTCCATGATGCGCCTCAGAGCTCGACACGTTTCGGTTGCAAGCCAAGCTTGCGGTAGTGAATGAAATTGTTGCGGCTTTGCTGCAGCAGTTCCGGTGTCTGGCAAACCACTTCCAGCACCCGGTTGAGGCGCTCGAAGTGCGGAACAGGTTGTGTGCACAGGTTGATCAGCACACTGTTATCCTGGCTTGGCCAGCTGTCCGTACCCAGCACTATGGGTGCGGCCGGGTTTTCTTCGTGGCGACTGTGCGGCATGAAGAACTGTGGGCGTACATGCCAGAGCATATCGTCCATGGTGGCCAGCTGTGCATCATCTGCGCACAATATAAATACCGGCAGATTGGCCTGCCAGGCGCGCCGCACCAGCCGGCAGGCGAGCGTCAGGCGCGCCTGTGGCTGATCTTCGGGGCTTACATAGAAATCAATGCGCACCGGCCTGATCCAGCAGGAAGCGGGTCAGCAGGGGAACCGGACGGCCTGTGGCGCCCTTCTCCTTGCCACCGCTGATCCAGGCGGTACCGGCGATGTCCAGATGCGCCCAGGGGTAGTCCTTGGTGAAGCGCGACAGGAAGCAGCCGGCGGTGATGGTACCGGCCTTGGGGCCGCCGATATTGGCAATGTCGGCAAAGGGGCTGTCGAGTTGTTCCTGATAGTCGTCGAACAGTGGCAGTTGCCAGGCGGCATCGCCGGCTTCCTTGCTCGCTGCCAGCAGTTGCTGAACCAGCTCCATGTCGTTGCCCATCAAGCCGCTGGTCTTGTCACCCAGCGCAACGATGCAGGCACCGGTCAGGGTGGCGATGTTGACCACGGATTTGGGGTTGAAGCGCTTGACGTAGGTGAGGGCGTCGCACAGCACCAGGCGGCCTTCGGCGTCGGTGTTGAGAATCTCGATGGTCTGGCCGCTCATGCTGGTGACGATGTCACCGGGACGGCTGGCACCACCGCTGGGCATGTTTTCGGCACAGGTCAGCACGCCAATCAGGTTGATCGGCAGCTTGAGTTGCAGTGCGGCGGTCATCACGCCCATTACGGTGGCGGCACCGCACATGTCGTATTTCATCTCGTCCATGCCGGCGCCGGGTTTGAGGCTGATACCGCCGGTGTCGAAGGTGATGCCCTTGCCGACCAGCACATTGGGCTGCTGGTCCTTGTCGGCACCCTGATAGTTGAGAATGATCATGCGAGGCGGCTGGTCGCTGCCGCGGGCCACGGCCAGCAGGGCGCCGGCACCCAGTTCTTCCAGCTGCTTTTCTTCCAGCACTTCAACTTTCAAGGCAGGATTGTTTGCGACCATTTCCTGTGCCCGTTCGGCCAGGTAGCGCGGGTGGCAGATGTTCGGCGGCAGGTTGCCCAGATCGCGGGTGACCTGCATGCCGGCGGTGATGGCCAGCGCTTCGCTGCAGGCCTGGCGTACTGCCTGCTCGTTGGCAGTATCGGTCAGCAGCTCGATATGCTCGAGCTTGGCCGGCTCGGCTTTCTCGCTCTTGAACTGGTCGAAGCTGTACAGGCCGCTGGCCAGGGTTTCACAGGACAGTGCGGCTGTGCTGGCGCTGGAGCGGCCAGCCACTTGCAGGCTGTCCAGCAGCAGGGTGGCCTGGTTGCTGTTGAGCGGCTTGAGCTGGGCTAGCACGCTGTTCATGACACGGCGCAGGTGACGATCAGCCAGTTCCGGCTCCTTGCCCAGACCAACCAGCAGAACACGCTGGGCGGCAATGCCGGGCAGACCGCCAAGCAACAGGGTCTGGCCTGCCTTGCCCTGAATGTCTCCACCGGCCAGTACACGGGCAAGTGCGCCATCGGTGGCCTGATCAAGCTGCTGGCCGGACGGGCTCAGCGCCAGATCTTCACCAATGCCAAGCACCAGGGTGCCGGTTTTCAGCTGTTGTACGGGATCCAGGGTTACGGAGAATTGCATGGTCGATCTTCCTCAAGACAAAGGTCACAAGATGCTGGATAATAGCAGGCTGTCGCCCATTAATGCATCCCGCTTGCTGGACACGGAGTGGATTCCTTGATTGTTTTTCGTTATCTGGCCAGAGAGATCTTCCTGACCCTGAGTGCGGTCAGCACGGTTTTGCTGGTCATCATCATGAGTGGCCGCTTCATCAAATACTTGGCCCAGGCGGCCCAGGGCTTGCTGGACCCGGGCGTGCTGTTCCTGATCATGGGCTACCGGATTCCCGGTTTTTTGCAGCTGATCCTGCCGCTTGGCCTGTTTCTTGGCGTATTGCTGGCTTACGGCCGCCTTTATCTGGAAAGCGAGATGACGGTGCTTACCGCCACCGGCATGAGCCAGACCCGCCTGCTGGGCTACACGCTGATTCCGGCGGCACTGATTGCGCTGCTGGCGGCGCTGCTCAGCTTTTCCCTGACCCCCATGGGGGTGCGTGAGGTGGCGAACATCCTGCAGGAGCAGGATGCCCTGACCGAATTCGATACCCTGGTGCCGGGCCGCTTCCAGTCGATGAAAGACGGCGTCCGAGTGACCTATGCCGAAGACCTGACCGGCGGGCGCGAGCAGCTTCAGGGTGTCTTCATCAGTGACCTGGGCAAGAACACCAGGGGCGAGGACAACAAGATCACCCTGCTGGCGGCACCTTCCGGGCATCAGCAGATTCTGGAGGACGGCAGCCGCTACCTGATTCTGGAAAACGGCTATCGCTATGACGGCAACCCGGGCGAAGCCGACTACCGCATGATCAAGTACGACACCTATGCCGTGCTGCTGCCCAAGCCCTCGGTTGCCCTGGCTTCCAGTGACCGCGAAAGCATGCGTACCAGCGAACTGATGGCCAGTACCCAGCAAAAGATGCGTACCGAACTGCACTGGCGGCTGTCGATTCCGGTGCTGACATTCATTGTTACCCTGCTGGCTGTACCGCTGTCGCGGGTCAACCCGCGACAGGGCCGCTTTCTCAAGCTGCTGCCGGCGATTTTTCTCTATATGGCTTATCTTGGATTGCTGATTGCCACCCGTGATGCACTGGACAAGGGGCGAATACCGCCAGCGCTGGGCATGTGGCCGGTGCACGGGCTGTTCCTGTTGATCGGGCTGGGCCTGATGTACTGGGGCAGCCTGGGCCGCTTGCTGGCGCGCAAGCGTGCAGCCGGCCAGTCTCAGGAGGTGCAGCATGCGTAAGCTGGATCTGTACATAGGCACTACGGTGCTGTGGTCGATCATCGCCGTGTTGCTGGTGATCACCGGGCTGGCCGTGCTGTTTGCCTTCATTGACCAGCTCGGTGACCTGGAAGGCGACTATACGCTGCAAGAGGCGCTTATTTACGTAGGGCTGACTACGCCGCGCCGTCTGTATGACGTGCTGCCGATGTCGGCGCTGATCGGCTGCCTGGTTGGTCTGGGCAGTCTGGCCAGCAGCAGCGAGCTGACCGTGATGCGTGCGGCTGGTGTGTCGCTGGCACGGCTGGTCTGGGCGGTGATGAAGCCGCTGCTGTTGCTGATGGCGCTGGGACTGGTGATTGCCGAATACGTGGCGCCCTGGACCGAGGTGCAGGCACAAGCACGACGTTCGTTGATCCAGGCCGAGGGCAAGACACAGAGCTCGAAGCATGGCATGTGGCATCGTCAGGGCCAGGAATACATTCATATCAACTCGGTACAGCCAGGTGGCCGACTGATTGGTGTAACCCGTTACGAATTTGATGACGAGCGCCGTCTGGTGCGTTCCAGCTTTGCCCGCGAAGCCAGCTTCGTTGACGAGGGACAGTGGCTGCTCAAACGTGTGGCGGCAACCCGCCTGTTTGAGCTGCATAGCGAGATCGAACAGCTGGCCGAGGAGCGTTGGGATATTGCCCTGACGCCCGAGTTGCTCAATACCGTGGTGATGGAGCCCGATGCGCTACCGATCTCCGGGCTCTGGAGTTATGGCCGCTATCTGGCAGACCAGGGTTTGAGTGCCGGACGCTACTCGCTAGCATTCTGGGAGAAGCTGTTGCAACCGGTGGTGACCGGGGTGCTGGTATTGATGGCGATTTCCTTCATTTTCGGCCCGCTGCGCTCGGTGACACTGGGACAGCGGCTGTTCACCGGTGTGGTGGTGGGTTTTGTTTTCCGTATCGTGCAGGACCTGCTCGGACCGGCCAGCCTGGTATTCGGCTTTGCACCGCTGGTGGCAGTGCTGGTGCCGGCAGCCATTTGTGCGGTGATCGGACTTTGGTTGTTGCGGCGGGCAGGCTGAGGATTTTTATTTGCCTGTGGTGTCGCGTGCCGTGCGAGTCCTGCGCAAAGCTGACGCTGCCACAGCCTGCGGCCATGGCGCTAATACTTTGCTCCGGACTCCCACGGCACGTTGATGTGCCTCGGCGTTTGGGGGAGATATGGCCCGGCGTCGCCGGGCTGCTGTCGCGGTGGGCTGGATAGGCCTGTTTCATTCTGTAGGTGCGAATTTATTCGCACATTGCGGG
>CAZKTB010000060.1:6924-8497 GCA_964555485.1 uncultured Thiopseudomonas sp.
GGTGGTGGTGGTGTCGGCGACCAGCTGCTCCCACGGCTCGGCGTGGGTGATCTGCCGCTCCCACCGCCGGCGCCCTTGGCGGTGATGCTTGGCTCCGCACCCCCACGGCGCGCTGATATACCCAGGCGTTTGGGGAAGATGTGGCCCGGCATGGCCGGGCTGCTGTCGCGGTGGTTGGTTTGCGGCGAGCTGGGTAGGCCTGTTTCATACTGTAGGTGCGAATTTATTCGCACATTGCGGGTTACACGGCACATCAATGTGTGCGAATGAATTCGCACCTACAGGACCCCGGCAGCAAACGGCTGCAGTTGCCAAACAAAAAGCTGCTGGTTAAAGTGGCACCCTCTGATTTTTTTGCTTAAGAACACTTAGATGACTCCTCTCGAACGCTATCAGCAAGACTTGCAACGCTCGGACTTTTTTCGTGATGCCGCCCAGGAAAATGCGGTGCGTCACCTGCAACGGCTGTATGATGATCTGCTGAGGGCGGAGCCGCCACAAAAGAAGAGTGCACTGGCCCGCATGCTGGGGCGCAAGGAGACGGCAGCACCGGTCAAGGGGCTGTATTTCTGGGGCGGAGTGGGGCGTGGCAAGACTTACCTGGTGGATACCTTTTTCGATGCCCTGCCGTTCGAAGAGAAGATGCGCACCCACTTTCACCGTTTCATGAAGCGGGTGCATGATGAACTGCGCAAGCTGGCGGGCGAGAAGAACCCGCTGACCACCATTGCCCGCCGCTTTGCTGACGAAGCACGGGTGATCTGCTTTGATGAGTTTTTTGTCACCGACATCACCGATGCCATGATTTTGGGCGGACTGTTCGAGGAGCTGTTCAAGAATGGCGTAACCCTGGTGGCCACCTCCAATATTGTGCCGGATGGTTTGTACAAGGACGGTCTGCAGCGCGCCCGCTTCTTGCCGGCCATTGCTCTGATCAAGGAGCACACCGAGGTGGTCAACGTCGACAGCGGCATCGACTACCGTCTGCGTGCGCTGGAGCAGGCCGAGCTGTATCACTGGCCACTGTCGCCGGAAGTGGACGCCAAGCTGGAAAAAAGTTTCCGCAGCCTGTTGCTGGAAAACTGCAAGATTCTGGAAAACGAGACCCTGATTGTCGAGAACCGCGAGATCGTTGCACGCAAGATCGGTAATGATGTGGCCTGGTTTGATTTTCGAGCCATCTGTGATGGACCGCGCAGCCAGAATGACTACATCGAGCTGGGCAAGTTTTACAGCACGGTGATCCTGTCCAACGTCGAGCAGATGGACAGTTACAAGGAAGACGTGGCACGGCGCTTCATCAACCTGGTTGACGAATTCTACGATCGCAACATCAAGCTGATTATTTCCGCCGAAGTGGAGCTGAAAGATCTCTACATCGGTAATCGCCTGCAGTTCGAGTTTCAGCGTACCCTCAGCCGTCTGCTGGAAATGCAGTCGCACGAGTTTTTGGCGCGGCCGCATAAACCCTGATAGCCATAACCGTCGGGCGTGGTGTTTGATGTCTGGCACAGATTACGCAAAGACGCCGCAAGTACATCCCTGTAGGCTCTTTGTCGCCATCCCTGGCGAC
>CAZKTB010000061.1:0-8431 GCA_964555485.1 uncultured Thiopseudomonas sp.
AGGGGGCTTGCCCCTCGACAGGTGTCAAAGCTTTCTCAGGGGCAAGCCCCTTCGCACAGGTCATCTGCTTTTGTGGGAGCGGGCTTGCCCGCGACAAGATCCATTCCCATCGCAAGCAAGCCTGTTTATAGAAACTCAGCGGGCCTGTGGTGCTGGCTGATCGATCACCAACTTAACTGTCTCGCCGCTGTCCGCTTCCGCGGCAAGGCTGAGGCTGACCCACTCGGGTGCACTGGCGTTGCCATCGCTGGCAATGCTGGCCTGCACCTCGATGCTGCTGGCGCTGGACAGCTGCAGCTCGGTCATTACCGCATCGGCGTCACTCAGCTCGATGGTTGCCGGCAGGCCTGCAACTGTCAGACGCTGTGCCGCCACCGGGATCTGGCCGGCTTCGGGCGAGCGGGCAAATACGAATACGCTGGCGTCCGGATCCAGGGTTGCAGCCAGTTCTGCATCCAGACTGACTTCCACTACCACAATACCCGACTGGCTCAGCTCGCTCTGGTCAGGCAGTGGTGGCAGTACAGGACCGGAAACCGCCTGCGGGTTGTTTTCACCAAATTCTTCGATGGCCTTTTCCGCACGCTCAATGCCGGTCAGTACCGCAGGCGCGGACGGATCGCGCGGATCCATGGAATCCAGCAAGCGGTTCCAGGCATCACGGGCGATATTGAAGTTGCCGGTTTCAAAGCCGGCAATACCGATCAGACCCAGAGTGGTTGCATCGTGCGGATTGGCTTCAAGGATTTCCTCGACCGCCTGCTGCAGGTCGTTGCTCCAGCGGCTGTCATTGACAAAGAACTGTGCCTGCACCCACTGCGCCAGAATTTCCGGCTGACGACCCGCCGCATCCATGGCACGAGAATAGGCATGGGCGGCATCGGCCACGCGCTCGTCATTCATGTAGCTGCGGCCAAGGAAGAACCAGACATCGGCGGCATCCGGCTGCATGCGTACGATGTTTTCCAGGCGGGTGATCAGCTCGCTCATGGCATCTTCACGGGCCTGGTCTTCCTCGATGGTCGGAATGCGCGTCATCAGGGCATCAACTGCCTGCTGCTCCTGCATCAGTGGCACCCGCTCCAGCGTGGCTGCCACCTGGTCACTGGAGCCCCAGACCAGATAAAGGCCGGCACCGGCCACCGGCAGCAGCAAGGTGGCCAGCAGCGGCAGCGTCTTGCCCAGATGCGCCTTTTGCTGTGGCGCGCCCTGGGCGGTATCCTCCAGCAGCTCACGCTCGGCCTCGACCTGACCCTGATTGAACAGCTCCTGCGACAGGGTGCCCTGATCGAGCTGGCCTTGCAGCTCGGCCAGACGTTCCTGATACAGGGCAACGTTAAGTGCCGTGCGGTCTTCTTCGTCCTGGAGCCTTTGCACATTCAGTACCGGCCACAGCATGAGCATCAAGGCTCCGATAAGTACCGCCAGGGCCAGTAGCCAGAAAGTAATCATTTGTCTGCAGATTCCCGTGATTTATTCAACAATTCATTCAGTCGCTGCTGCTCGTCACCGGACAGCAGGGGTTTTGAATCCGGACTGCGGCCATCCTTGCGGCGGCGTACAACAATCACCACCAGCATCAGGAAGCCCACACCCAGCAAGGTAAAGGGACCGTACCAGAGCACCAGCGTGCGCTTGTCCACCGGCGGCTTGTAGCGTACGAAGTCGCCATAGCGCTCGACCAGGAAATCGACGATCTGCTCGTCGGTCATCTTCTCTTCGGTCATCATGCGGTAGGTTTCTTCGCGCAAATCCAGCGAGATCGGTGCATCCGAGTCGGCGATATTCTGGTTCTGGCACTTGGGGCAACGCAGCTCTTCCGTCAGTTTGCGGTAGCGCTCCCGTTCTGCCTGGGTCTCGAATTCGTGCGTATCAATGGCAGCCAGGGCCGGCACTGCCAGCCACAGGCCACATACCAATGTCAGCAAAGCCTTTTTCATGGTTTCAGCAGTCCTTCATAGATAGGTGCCATCTTTTCCTTCCAGACCCAGTCGTCCACCGCACCCACATACTTGAAGCGGATCACGCCTTCGCTGTCGATGATGAAGGTTTCCGGCGCACCATAAACACCCAGATTCATGCCCAGCGCACCGCGCGGGTCGCTGACGTTCAGCACATAAGGATCCTTCAGGTCATGCAGCCACTTCTTGGCCTTGTCTTCCTCGTCCTTGTAGTTGATGCCGTAAATCGGCACCCCCTGTGCGGCCAGCTTGTTGAAGTAGGCATGCTCGGCGCGGCAGGTCGGACACCAGGTGGCCCAGACGTTCACCAGCGCCGGCTTGCCCAACAGATCCTTGCGGGTCAGCAAGCGTTCAGGCTCGCCCAGTGCCGGCTGCGAGAACTCCGGGAACGGCTTGTCCAGCAGTGCCGATGGCAACTCGCGCGGATCGTTATGCAAACCGTAGATTGACATCCAGGCAAAACCGGCAACACCGGCCAGCACCAGGATTACTGCCAACAAACGTCCTCTAGACATCAGCTTTCACCTCTTTCTTTGCAGGCAGGGCATCGCGCACTTTCTGGCGGACACGGGCACGGTAACGCGGGTCCCAGGCAGACAGCAGTGCACCGAAGGACATCAGCATGCCGCCCAGCCAGATCCAGCGGACAAACGGCTTGACCTGCAGGCGTACTGCCCAGGCGCCGTTTTCCAGCGGCTCGCCCAGCGCCACATAGAGGTCGCGGGTGAAGCCCGGATCGATCCCGGCCTCGGTCATCGGCATCTGCTGCACGATGTACAGACGCTTTTCCGGATGCAGCACGGCAATTTCGCGGCCGTTCTTGATGGCGCGGACAACACCCTTGTCGGAAATATAGTTCGGTCCTTCGAAGTGATGCGCACCGTCAAACACGAAACTGTAGGCACCCAGCTCGACGGTATCACCGACATTCATCTTCAGGTCGCGCTCGATGCTGTAATGGCTCGAAAGCACCACACCGATGGCACAGACCACCAGACCCAGGTGACCCATCTGCATGCCCCAGTAGCTGCGCGTCATCATGCGCAGACCCTTGAAGAAGCCACGGTGACGGGTCTTGTCGAGCAGGTCGCGGAAGCTGGCCAGCACCACCCAGAAGCTGAGGAAGTACACCACCAGTACAGCACCATTGAACTCGTCGGCCAGCAGGGTCAGCGCCAGGCTGACCGCAGCACTGGCCAGCAGCACAGGGCCAAGCATTTTCACCAGCCAGTTGCCGGGCGTGCTCTTCCAGCGCAGCACCACGCCCAGCCCCAGCGCCATCATCAGGGCACCAATCAGCGGGTTGAACAATGCGTTGAAGTACGGCGGGCCCACCGACAGCTTGGAGCCGGTCAGGGAATCGAGGATCAGCGGATACAGGGTACCGATCAGGATCATCGAGGTGACCACCACCAGTACGATGTTGTTGATCAGCAGCAGGGTTTCACGTGACCAGAAACCGAAGCCCACCCTGCTCTTCACCGATGGCGCACGCAGCACAAAGAGCGTCAGCGAGGCACCTACGGTCACCAGCAGGAAGGCCAGAATGAACAGACCACGATCCGGATCGGAGGCAAAGGCATGCACCGAGGTCAGCACCCCGGAACGTACCAGGAAGGTACCCAGCAGACTCAGCGAGAATGCAGCAATTGCCAGCAGTACGGTCCAGTTCTTGAACAGGCCGCGCTTTTCCGTCACCGCCAGTGAGTGAATCAGGGCGGTACCTATCAGCCAGGGCATGAAGGAAGCGTTTTCAACCGGATCCCAGAACCACCAGCCACCCCAGCCCAGCTCGTAATAGGCCCACCAGGAGCCCAGGGTGATGCCGATGCCGAGAAATGACCAGGCAATCAGCGTCCAGGGGCGCGACCAGCGTGCCCAGGCCGCATCCATCTTGCCGCCCAGCAGGGCTGCAATGGCAAAGGCGAAGGCTACCGAGAAACCGACATAACCCATGTACAGCATGGGCGGGTGTACTACCAGACCGAAGTCCTGCAGCAGCGGGTTGAGGTCGCGGCCGTCTGTCGGCATGTTCGGCAGGATGCGCTCAAAGGGGTTGGAGGTGACGATCAGGAACAGCAGGAAGCCGATACTGACCATGCCCATGATCGCCAGCACCCGTGCCGTGATCTCTTCCGGCAGCTGGCGGGAGAAAATCGCCACGGCAAAGGACCAGGCAGCCAGGGTCAACGCCCACAGCAGCAGTGATCCTTCGTGGGCACCCCAGACGGCACTGATCTTGTAGTACCAGGGCAGCATGCTGTTGGAGTTGTTGGCTGCATAGGCAACACTGAAGTCGTCCACCAGGAACGACCAGGTCAGTGCCATGAATGCCAGGAACAGGAACACGAACTGGCCCCATGCCGCCGGCCGACCAAGACTCATCCAGTGATGGTCACCCTTCCAGGCGCCGATCAGCGGAAAGAATGCCTGGATCGCTGCAAAGCACAGCGCCAGGATCATGGCCAGGTGCCCGAGCTCGGGCACAAACAGGGTCAAACTCATTTTTTGCTTTCCTGTGTCTCTTCATAGTGTTTGAGCATGCCGGTCTTCTCCAGCGCATCGCCAACTTCGGGCGGCATGTAGTTTTCGTCGTGCTTGGCCAGTACCTCGTCAGAGACCAGCACACCCTGCTCGTTCAGGCGACCCAGGGCGACAATGCCCTGCCCTTCACGGAACAGATCGGGCAGGATGCCCTTGTACTCAATGGTGACATCGGCATCACCGTCGGTGACGACAAAGCGCACGGTCAGGGCGTCCTCGTTACGCTGCACCGAGCCTTCACGCACCAGACCACCGGCGCGGATGCGGGCATCCTGCGGCGCCTTGCCTTCGGCAATCTCGGTCGGTGTATAGAACAGGTTGATGTTTTCACTCAGGGCAAATACCGCCAGCCCCACAGTGGCGGCCATCCCTGCCAGAATTGCCAAGACGATTATCAGGCGTTTCTTACGAACCGGATTCATTTTGTGCCTCCCAACGCAAACGACGTGCTTCCTGGTTTAGATACCTTTTACGCGCCAACCATGGCAGGGCCACATTCAGGGCCACAATTGCCAGAGTGATGCCAAAGCAGAGCCAGACATAAAAGCCGTGCTTGCCCATGGCCAAAAATTCGGCAAACGAATTAAATGCAAAAATCGATTCTGTCATCATTTTCTGCCAGTCAAACGCGCCACTTCGGCACGTACCCAGCTGGTACGCGACTCACGACGCAAGATTTCCAGACGCATGCGCATAAACAGCACAAGGGTATAGAAACAATAAAAACCCAGCACCATCAGCAGCAACGGTACCCACATGGAAGCCGGCATTGCCGGTTTCTCGGTCAGGGTAAAACTGGCTGGCTGGTGCAGGGTGTTCCACCATTCTACAGAATACTTAATTATCGGGATATTAATTACACCCACCACCGACAGCACTGCACAGGCGCGAGCTGCACTGTCACGGTTGCTGATGGCCTGTCCCAGCGCAATCACGCCGAAGTACAGGAACAGCAAAATCAGCATTGCCGTCAGACGTGCATCCCAGACCCAGTAGGCGCCCCAGGTCGGCTTGCCCCAGATGGCGCCGGTGAGCAGCGAGACAAAGGCCATCCAGGCGCCAATGGGTGCCGACTGTTGCAATGCCACATCGGCAATCTTCATTTTCCACACCAGTCCGACCACGCCACAGATGGCCATGGACACATAGATCGACTGGGCCAGGAATGAAGCCGGCACATGGATGTACATGATGCGGAAGCTGTTGCCCTGCTGATAGTCAGGCGGCGCAATCGCCAACCCCCATACCAGCCCCGCGCTGAGCAAAAGTACAGTCGCTATCGCCAGCAGCGGCATCCAGCGACCGCTGATGCCATAAAACCACTTGGGTGAGCCCAAACGGTGAAACCACGTCCAGTTCATGCAGTTACCCGCTTCTTCTTAAACAAATCCAGATCCTACTCGCCCACGCTGATCTTGATGCCGGCGGCAATCGCCAGCGGCGTCAGGGTGACGGCCAGCATCAGCATGCTGCCCATCCACAATAGATAGCCCAGGGTCGGCAAACCCTGCAGCGCAGCCTGCAGCACACCGCTGCCCAAAATAAGCACGGGAATATATAGAGGTAAAATGAGCAAAGTCAACAAGATGCCGCCACGCTTGAGACCCACGGTGAGCGCCGCCCCTACCGCACCCAGCAAGCTGAGGATGGGCGTACCGATCAGCAGCGAGGCCAGCAAAACCGGAATACGGTCGGCCGGCAAACCCAGCATCAATGCCAGTACCGGCGACAGCAACACCAGTGGCAAGCCGGAAAACAGCCAGTGTGCCAAAACCTTGGCCAGCACCAAGATACCCAGCGGGTGTGGCGAAACCACCCACTGTTCCAGCGAGCCATCCTCGAAGTCACTACGGAACAGACCATCCAGTGACAGCAATACCGCCAGCAGTGCCGCTACCCAGACCAGGCCGGGCGACAGTGTACGCAGCAATTGCGTCTCGGGCCCAACAGCCAGTGGAAACAATGAAATGACGATGGCAAAAAACACCAGCGGGTTGGCCAGCTCGCCGGGGCGGCGGAACATCAGACGCGCCTCGCGCACCAGCAACAGAAAAAACACCCTGCCCATCTGACTTATTGCCCCAGTTCCAGTTCACGGAAGCAGGCCGGACGGTACTGCAGCTCGTGGTGGGTGGTAAAAATCACCATGCCGCCCTGCTCGCAATGCCCGGCAAGATGTCGCTCAAGCTGGGCCACTGCCTTTTTATCCAGTGCGGTAAAGGGTTCATCGAGAATCCACAGTGCCGGCGTTGCCGGCAGATACAAACGGGCCAGCCCGACCCGGCGCTGCTGACCGGCAGACAGCGTATGGCAGGGAACATCTTCAAAACCTTTCAGCCCCACGGCATGCAATGCCTCGACAATGGCTTCATCACTGGCACCATTTTGCAGAGCAGTCAGCCAGGCAAGGTTTTCTTCGGGAGTCAGCAAGCCCTTGATGCCGGCCGCATGGCCGATCCACAGGCTATGGCGGGCCAGCTCGTGACGCTGACGCCCCAGCGGGGTACCCAAATAGAGAATTTCACCTTCGGTCGGCTGCATCAATCCAGCCAGCAGGCGCAGCAGGCTGGTCTTGCCACTGCCATTGGGGCCCGACACCTGCAGCATCTGCCCGCGCTCCAGCTGCAGATCCAGCCCGGAAAACAGTACACGCCAGTCTCGTTCACAAGTCAGCCCGCGGGCTTGCAAAAAAACATCGGTCACACAGTGGCCTTATTCAGTAAAACTCGGGCACAACCGGCAAACGGCCGGATACGCTTTGCGAAATGCGTGATTATACACAGACAAGGGCAGGCTAAGGAAACTCACCGCAAAATACATTTGCCCAGGTCAAGAAAATAGCACATGAGACAGCGGCGCGCCCGCCCCGTGGCAAAAGGCTGCAGCTGCACCAAGTGTTTTTGGCAGCTCCGGCAACAGCTGTCTGCCACTGCAAGAACATTGCTATTAGTTGCTCGTTTGCGACTTGTTACTATATATAACAGCTGCCAGCTTATTTATAAGTCAGGTCCGGCATTCACTTAATAAAATGCTATACCATTAAAAGAACTCTCTTATTATAGAGAAACAAGAGCACGCTCCTGCACTTGCAGCAACAGTATCTAATGGGCCCGGGCAAGACTCGCCTTCTCATCGTGACCGGCACGTCAGGCGCCAAAACCGGCACCTGCAGGTAAATTCTGCAATCCATTCAGCATTCATTAAGCTGGCGGAATTGATTAAAGGCAATGAATGCAGAATAATTTGATGCAATCGTCAAAAGCTGATCCAGCTTGCTTGACCTTTCATCAAAAATCGACCAATGTCTAAGCGACTCGTGCCGTGCGCGCGTGTTCTATTACAACCGCTTGATTTCAGCAATTAACATAACTGTGTTTCCCTCCGGAGATAATAACTAATGAAACTGAAAGCAATCGCTCAAACCGTGAGCCTCAGCGCACTGGGCTTGGCCATGGCCATTCCGGCGCAGGCTGCCTTCATCGAAGACAGCAAAGCCAGCTTGGAACTGCGCAATTTTTATTTTAATCGTGATTTTCGTCATGACACTGCTACCCAAAGCAAGGCAGAAGAGTGGGCCCAGGGCTTCCTGTTCCGCTATGAGTCCGGCTTTACCGAAGGCACTGTAGGTGTAGGTGTTGACGCCATGGGCTTCGCCGGCATCAAGCTAGACGGTGGTGCAGGTACCAAAAACAGCGGCCTTCTACCTGTACGCCGTTCAGGCAAAAGTGCACACAGCAGCTATGGCGAGCTGGGTGCCACTTTCAAAGCTAAACTGTCCGAAAGTGTACTGAAAGCCGGCACCCTGCGTCCCAACCTGCCGACCGTTTCCGCCGCTGATACCCGCCTGTTGCCGCAAACCTTCACGGGCGTGCACGTCAACAGCAAGGAAATCGACAACCTTAACATCGACCTGGGTCGACTGGGTC
>CAZKTB010000062.1:0-8393 GCA_964555485.1 uncultured Thiopseudomonas sp.
CAGCATGCCGTTTCGTGCAGGATGCCTGCGCAAGAACAGATGTGTTTTTGTAGGAGGGGCTTGCCCCCGACAGCTGGTGCGCGTCTTCTCAGGGGCAAGCCCCTTCGCACAGAGGTTTTTTGCTGCGAATTTATTCGTACATGGTTGTGGCAGGGGAACCGGGTGTACGCTATCTGGTACACCCGGCAGGCATTATCAGGCCAGTGCCTTGAATGCCTTTTCCGCGGCATCCAGGGTGATTTGCAGCTCGGTTTCGCCCATGGCGGCAGACACGAAGCCGGCCTCGAAGGCGCTTGGTGCCAGGTAGACACCGCCGTCGAGCATCAGGTGGAAGAACTTCTTGAAGCGCTCCACGTCGCAGGCTACCGCATCCTCGAAGTTGCGGATGTCCTTGTTGTCGGTGAAGAACAGGCCGAACATGCCGCCCACCTGGGTGGTGGTGAAGGGGATGCCGGCGGCGTCGGCACGCTCCTGCAGGCCGGCCAGCAGACGCTTGGCGTAGCTGTCCAGCTTGTCATGGAAGCCCGGTTGGCTGACCAGCTTCAGGGTGGCCAGACCGGCGGCCATGGCCAGCGGGTTGCCGGACAGTGTGCCTGCCTGGTACACGGGACCCAGTGGCGCGATGTGCGACATGATTTCCTTCTTGCCGCCAAAGCAGCCGACCGGCATGCCGCCACCGATCACCTTGCCGAAGGTGGACAGATCCGGAGTGATGCCATAGTGGCCCTGGGCACCGCCAAGGGAAACGCGGAAACCGGTCATCACTTCGTCAAAGATCAGTACCACACCATGCTCGTCACAGAGCTTGCGCAGACCCTGGTGGAAACCTTCTACAGGCGGAATGCAGTTCATGTTGCCGGCCACCGGCTCGATGATGATGCAGGCGATCTCCTCGCCTTTCTCTTTCAGGCACTGCTCGACCGCGGCCAGGTCGTTGTAGGGCAGGGTAATGGTGTGCTGGGCAAAGGCTGCAGGCACGCCGGGCGAGCTGGGTACGCCCAGGGTCAGTGCGCCGGAGCCGGCCTTGACCAGCAGGCTGTCAGAGTGGCCGTGGTAGCAGCCCTCGAACTTGATGATGCTGTCGCGACCGGTGTAGCCACGGGCCAGACGGATGGCGCTCATGGTGGCTTCGGTGCCGGAGCTGACCATGCGCATCATTTCCAGGGAGGGCACCAGCTGGCTGACCAGGTCGGCCATTTCCACCTCCAGCGCGGTCGGTGCACCGTAGGACAGGCCGTGTTGCAGCTGGTTGCGTACGGCATCCAGCACATCTGGATGGCCGTGACCGAGGATCATCGGGCCCCATGAGCCGATGTAATCCACATAGCGCTTGTCGTCCTCGTCCACCACGTAGGCGCCTTCGGCGTGCTTGAAGAACAGCGGCGTGCCGCCGACACCGGCAAAGGCGCGGACCGGCGAGTTGACGCCGCCAGGGATGTGCTGCTGGGCGTTTTCAAAAAGGGTGGCGGAACGGGACATGAATGGCTCCTGGTATCAAGAAAACAATAGGCTAAAGGCGCTGGCGCGGCGCTCCACCTCGGCCGGCGAAGAGGCGGCAAACAGCGCGTGAATGACGGCTATCATATCAGCTCCGGCGGCAATCAAGGGTGCCGCGTTATCAAGAGTTATACCGCCAATGGCGACCACCGGCTTGCCGAGCTCCCGGGCCTGTTGCAGCAGCCTGGTGTCGGCCAAAACTTCGCCGGGCTTGGTCTGCGAGGCATAAAAGCGGCCGAAGGCGACATAGCTGGCGTCCTGCTCCACCGCTTGCCGGGCCAGCTGCAGTTGATGATGGCAGGTGGCGCCGATGATGGCTTGCTGGCCCAGCCGCTGGCGGGCTGCAGCCAGGCTGCCATCCTCCTGGCCCAGGTGCAGGTCGCAGCCGAGCCGTTCGGCCAGGGCCAGGTCATCATTGATAATCAGGCGTGCACCATGTTTTACGCAGAGACTGTGCAGCTCGCCGGCTTCACGCAGACGTTTTTCTATATCACCGCTCTTGTCACGGTATTGCAGAATGCGCACGCCGCCGCGCAGCGCTGCCTCGCAAAAGGGCAGCAGGCGACCGTTGTTCAGCAGATTGCTGTCGGTGATGGCGTAGAGGCCGTGCAAGCTGGGTGAAGGCATGTAGTTCTTTCCGTTTTCAGGGCCGGACGCTATTGCGTCCGGCATTTGTCAGGCGGGTTGAACAGGGCATGCTACATGCTGTGCTGCTTCCGGCAAAGACCAGGCTGTTGACCGTTAGCTTTGGCGATCGCGAGCGTACTGCTGACCGAGCATCCGGCTATAGTCTTCCAGCGATGAGCCGACTGCCTGCTCGAAAGATGCCAGCTGTCCGCCGGAACGGGCCATTTCGGCTTCGGCATCGCTGCGCTTGGCGAAAGAATGTTTGCTGACTTGCGTCATCACGCCTTTCAGGGATGAGCCGATCAGGTAGGTGGCGCCGGAGGCTTCAACCAGGGGTTTGGGATCGCTGCTGCTGCCATGATCGGCAGCGTAGATGGTGCTGAAACCGCGCTTTCGCTCGCGCAGCATGGCCTCGCTGGCACAGTTGATCGAGCAGGTGCCCTGGGCATGCTGGTCGGCGTAGTGCAGCAAATGGCGGGTGTGATGGAACTTGCGCCGGTCCATGTTGCAGATGACGCAGCGCGGGTATTTTTCCAGCTCGTTTTCCAGCGGTGCAGGGTCTGCCGTGCCGGTGGTTTGCTGACTGGCCAGAAGATTGCCGGAGATGCCCAGGGTGGCGGCGCCGCCGATTGCCAGGCCGGCGGTCTTGAGCAGGGTTCTACGTTGCATGCTGTGTACCTCACTAAGGATGTGGATTTATCTGCATGCTAGACCTGTGGCGGGTTTCAGTAACGGGGCGGATTGTCGCAGCCGGGCTGGTTTGCGACAGCAAAGTGTGGGTGCCAAAAGCAATGACACTTGTCTTGGCGAATCTGGATTCCATAAAAGCATGTGGAGGCCGTGTCTGACATACCCAGTAGCGCTGTCATTCCGCGCGTAACGCAGTGAAGTCGTGGAATCCAGGGCTTAT
Source organism: uncultured Thiopseudomonas sp. (assembly GCA_964555485.1). GTDB lineage: Bacteria > Pseudomonadota > Gammaproteobacteria > Pseudomonadales > Pseudomonadaceae > Thiopseudomonas. The sequence continues at coordinate 3,035 of CAZKTB010000062.1, forward strand.
GGATCCGGCGACTGCGTTTCACTTCGCGCAGGATGACAGCTGTGGCCGGGGAGTTTGCTTAAGCACATGCTGTTGGGCGGTGAAAGGTTTCTGCGGCAAGGCTGTAGAAACCTTCACGAACGAACGGACGGGAACTCAGCTGACCGGGAAGCGGCGCGGAATGTATTGCCCCTTGCCGGGTGCTTCGGCGTCGCGCAGTGTGTTCCAGGTGTAGTCCAATGCTGACTGGACCGCACCGGGCAGCGCCTCGCCCAGTGCCAGACGTCCGGCCAGTGCGCTGGCCAGGGTGCAGCCGGAGCCGTGATATTTGCCTGGCAGGCGCTGCTGGACGATATCGTGGAAGCTGCCGTCCTGCAGGTACAGGCGGTTATGCAGCTCGTTTTCCGGACCGTGACCGCCGGTGATCAACAGGTTCTTGCAGTGCTTGAGCAGCACGGCAGCACATTCATCAGCGGTGCCCTCGGGCAGCTCGGCCATGATGCGCGCTTCCGGCAGGTTGGGTGTGGCGATGAAAGCCAGCGGCAACAGTTCTTCGCGCAATACGTAGCCGACATCGTCCTCGCCCAGCGCGCCGCCGCCTTCGGCACGCAGTACCGGGTCGCAGACCACTGGCGCATCCGGAGCCATATGCATGACTTCGCAGGCGGTACGCACCATGGCGCTGGAACCCAGCATGCCCAGCTTGATGGCAGAAACCGGCACATCATTGAGGATTGCCCGGGCCTGGGCAGTGATCCAGTCGTGATCGAGCACGCGGAAGTCGCTGACGTTGACCGTGTCCTGAATGGTCAGTGCGGTGACGGCAGGCGCGGCGTGGCATTGCTGCGCCGCAATGGCTTCGATATCGGCCTGCAGGCCGGCGCCGCCGATGGGGTCATGACCCGACCGGCCTAAAACGATCGGACGGGAGGTGTGGCGGGTCAGTGGGACGGGGATTCGTGTTCGTTGGCCGGGGGCTGCTCGTCGGGAGCTGCCGCAGCCGGTTGTTGTTGGTTGTCGTCAGTGCTTTCAATAGCCTGCTCTGCCGGTTCGCCGGGGGCGGTTTCCGGCACGATATCGCGGGCCCGCAGCCAGCCAAGGGCACGGTCACGGGCATGGGCAGGGCTGCGGGCATTGGCCAGCATGTTCTTTTCCACATGGATGCCGGCACGGCGCATCTTGCGCCGGACCCTGGAGGATGCACCCATGAAGATGATGCCGATGCCCTGCTTGTGGTAGTCGCCCACTACACTGCCCAGTGCCGCCAGTGCGGTCATGTCGAGCATGGGTACGGCGCGCATGTCGATGATCACCAGCTGCAGGCCGGGGGTGAAGCGGCGCAGGGTGCTCAGGGCTTTCTCGGCAGCGGCAAAGAACAGCGGGCCGCTGATTGCATAGAGGGCAACAGAGTCGGGCAGGTCTTCCAGTGCACTGAACTGCTTGCGGTCGATGCTGGCGGTGTCGGTCCAGTCGCTCATGCTCTTGATGAACAGGCCGGCGGCCAGCAACAGGCCAACGCCCACGGCCAGTACCATGTCGAACAGGACGGTAAGCACCAGACAGGTCAGCAGAACCAGCACGTCATTGCGCGGGGCGATACGCACTGTGTGCCAGACGTGCTTGGGTTCGCTCATGTTCCAGGCCACAACCAGCAGCATCGCCGCCAGGGCGGCCATGGGCAGGTGGGTGAAGATGGGGGCCAGCACCAGAATGGCCAGCAGTACCACGCCGGCATGGATGATGGCGGCAATTGGCGAGAAAGCGCCGGAACGGACGTTGGCAGCACTACGGGCAATGGCTGCAGTGGCCGTGATACCGCCAAACAGCGGAGCGACCAGGTTGCCGAGTCCCTGGCCGACCAGTTCACCGTTGGGGTCGTGACGGGTGCCGGCCATGCCGTCGGCAATCACCGCGCACAGCAGGGACTCGATGGCACCCAGCATGGCAATGGCAAAGGCCGGCGCCAACAGCTGACGGAACAGCTCGAAGCTCAGGATCAGTGGCGTGCCGCCGGGACCGGGCAGCTCCCACGGCAGGATGAAGTCGGGCAGGAAGGGCGGAATGCCCGGGTGGCTGACACCGTCCACCTCGTAACTGAAACGGTCACCGAGCACGGCAACGTCGATGCCGGCATAGACCAGTACCAGCCCCAGCAGGGAACCCAGTGTGAGGGCAATCAGGTGGCCGGGGATCTTGGGAAACAGTCGTGGCCAGACGATCAGTGTACTCAGGGTCAGGGCGCCAACCAGGGTGTCACCCAGGCGAATCGAGGGCAGGCCGCCGACAATGCCCTGTATTCGCTCGATATAGTTGTTGGCGGTGGCCAGCTCGCCCAGCCCGAGTACATCGGGGATCTGCAGGGTGGCAATGACCACGCCGATACCTGCGGTAAAGCCGAGCACTACCGGGTAGGGGATATATTGCAACAGAACCCCGGCACGCAAGACGCCCATGACGATCAGGATGATGCCGGCCATCATGGTGCACAGCAGCAGGCCGCCGAGGCCGAAGTTTTGCGTGATCGGCAGCAGGATCACGACGAAAGCGGCAGTAGGGCCGGAAACGTTGAAGCGCGAGCCGCCGGTCAGGGCGATCAGTGAGCCGGCCACCAGGCTGGTGTAAAGACCGTGCTGTGGTGCCGCACCGACCGCGATGGCCAGGGCCATGGCCAGTGGAATGGCGATGATGCCGATGGTGATGCCGGCGCTGACGTCTCCGCGGAAGGCGGAGAAGGTGTAACCGGCCTTGAAACTTTGACGCAGCGCTGAGAACAGCGGTGGAAAGTACATGTCATGCTCCAGTGTGGAAACACAGGCCATAAAGGCATGGTGCCAGGGTCGACAGGCCTGCAAGCCACTATAATAACTGCGGCTTTATCCTCAAGGCAAAGTCTGCAACACTCGCCAGTTGCATCAAGGTTGCAATTTTTTTACAGCTGGGCATAATTGTCCGACTCTTTTTGCCGGATAGCCTGCCGGCAGGGGAGCAGGCGGAGAGATGCCAAGTCCGCCGTACAGGGCAATGACCGTGCGAGACCCGAGCCCCCACGAAGTAGTGCCGTCAGAGTCCTGCCAGCCAAGAATCAGATTATTCATCAGGAGTTACCGCAATAAATTCTGCGGTCCCGAGGCCATAACGAATGAAAACTTTTAGTGCAAAACCAGAAACAGTCAAGCGCGACTGGTACGTGATCGACGCGGAAGGCCAGACCTTGGGTCGTTTGGCAACTGAAGTGGCACGTCGCCTGCGCGGCAAGCACAAGCCCGAGTACACCCCTCACGTTGATACCGGTGACTACATCGTCATCATCAACGCTGAAAAGGTATGCGTGACCGGCAAGAAGAACACCGACAAGATCTACTATTCTCACACCGGCTATCCGGGTGGCATCAAGGAAATCAGCTTCGAGAAGCTGATCGCCCGTGCCCCTGAGCGCGTGATCGAAGGCGCCGTCAAGGGCATGCTGCCCAAGGGCCCGCTGGGTCGTGACATGTACCGCAAGCTCAAGGTCTATGCAGGTACCGCCCATCCGCACACTGCTCAGCAGCCACAAGAACTGAAGATTTAACGGGAATATCAGATCATGTCCGCAAATCAGAATTACGGCACTGGCCGTCGCAAGACTGCAACCGCACGCGTTTTCCTGCGTCCCGGTACTGGCAGCATCTCCATCAACAGCCGCAGCCTGGAAGACTTCTTCGGCCGCGAGACTGCACGCATGATGGTTCGTCAGCCACTTGAGCTGACCGAAAGCCTGGAAAAGTTCGACGTGTTCGTCACTGTAGCCGGTGGTGGTACCACTGGTCAGGCAGGGGCAATTCGTCACGGTATCACCCGCGCACTTATCGAGTACGATGAGACTTTGCGTGGCGAACTGCGCAAGGCAGGTTTCGTAACCCGTGACGCACGTGAAGTGGAGCGCAAGAAAGTGGGTCTGCGCAAGGCGCGCAAGCGTCCACAGTTCTCCAAGCGTTAAGCTTTATTTGTGCGCACAAGAACGCCCGCTCCGTTTTCGGACGGGCGTTTTTTTTTGCAAACCGGAGGCCGACCTGTGGTTTGATCTGGCTTAAGTGTTTGCAATACAAGGAGTAAAAGCCGGCATTGGCATAGAGGACAATCTTGTCAATTGCATGGCTTTTCTTTAGTATTTGTTGGATTGAAAAAACATTCGGTTTTTTCTGACTATATAGGCTTGATGACAAGCCAGATGAGCTGATGGGAGACAACTTAATGAGCAATGACGGCGTGAATGCGGGCCGACGTCGCTTCCTGGTTGCCGCCACCTCCGTGGTGGGCGCAGCAGGAACGGCCGGGGCAGCCATCCCGTTTCTGGGGTCATGGCAACCCAGCGCCAGGGCCAAGGCGGCGGGTGCACCGGTGCGAATCAACATCAGTAAGGTTGAAGCGGGTCAGCAGGTTGTAGCTGAGTGGCGCGGTCAGCCGGTGTTTGTGGTTCGCCGTACACCAGAAGTCATGGCCGGGCTGGAAAAGCTCGAGCCAGTGCTGGCAGACCCTGAGTCCAAAGAGTCCGAACAGCCCACGTACGTGGACCCGAAAAACCGGGCAATCCGCTCCGAGCTGCTGATTGTTCTGGGCATCTGTACCCACCTGGGCTGTGCGCCGACCTTCCGTCCGGAAGTGGCTCCTGCCGACCTGGGACCAGACTGGCTGGGCGGTTATTTCTGTGCCTGCCACGGATCCCGTTACGATCTGGCCGGCCGTGTCTACAAGGCCCAGCCTGCACCCTTGAACCTGCCGATTCCTCCACACTCCTACGAAACGGACGAAGTGGTCATTATCGGTGTGGATGAGGAGACTGCGTAATGAGCAAGTTCATGGAATGGGTCGACGCCCGCTTCCCCGCAACCAAGATGTGGGAAGACCATCTGTCGAAGTACTACGCACCTAAAAACTTCAACTTCTATTATTTCTTCGGTTCCCTGGCACTGCTGGTGCTGGTTAACCAGATCCTTACCGGCATCTGGCTGACCATGAGCTATGAGCCTTCCGCCGAAGGAGCTTTCGCTTCCGTCGAATACATCATGCGTGATGTGGAATACGGCTGGATCCTGCGCTATCTGCACTCTACCGGTGCGTCAGCGTTCTTTGTCGTGGTCTACCTGCACATGTTCCGCGGTCTGCTGTACGGTTCGTACCAGAAACCACGCGAGCTGGTGTGGATCTTCGGCATGCTGATCTACCTGGCGCTGATGGCCGAAGCCTTCATGGGCTACCTGCTGCCATGGGGCCAGATGTCCTACTGGGGTGCCCAGGTGATCATCTCCCTGTTTGGTGCCATCCCCGTGATTGGTGCCGACCTGACCGAGTGGATCCGTGGTGACTACCTGATTTCCGGCATCACCCTGAACCGCTTCTTCGC
>CAZKTB010000063.1:0-8382 GCA_964555485.1 uncultured Thiopseudomonas sp.
GAAAAAATTGAGTCTGCAGGCTAACTGCAGTACCCTTCATGTCCTTTTTTCAAAAAAGGCGTCTTTGTGCCGGAGCATTTCCGGAGTTTTTTGGGAACCCTTGCTTCCCATGTGTTTGGCCTTGCGGACAGCTTTCCGGCCGCGGCCGCTTTTGATTACCCCTTGGTAATTGCCTTCCCTGCGGGGGGATACCCAGTCAGGCAAGCTTTGTTGTGCCGTTTTTTTGGCGTTGCGCTTGCCATGGATATGGAGACTACCCATGACTCAATTGATAAAAACAAGAGCCTCGGATGAGGTCTACACACGTAACACCAAATTTACCGTTTACACCGACCGCCAGCTGGAGCGCATCGAGCCACTGCAGAAACTGACGCCTGAGCAGCGCTTCGAGATGCGCGTGGTGGCCAATGTCCTGCCATTCAGGGTCAACCAGTATGTGATCGACGAGCTGATCGACTGGAACAATATCCCGAACGATCCCATTTTCCAGCTTACTTTCCCCCAGCGCGGCATGCTGGCGCCGGAAGACTACGACCGTATGGCCGAAGCACTGCAGCGTGATGCCGAGCGTAGCGAAATTCAGGCGATTGCCAACGAAATTCGCGAAAAGCTCAATCCGCATCCCGCCGGCCAGCAGGAGATGAACGTTCCGATGCTCGATGGCGAGCCGCTACCCGGAATGCAGCACAAGTATCGTGAAACCGTGCTGTTCTTCCCCAGCCAGGGCCAGGTCTGTCACAGCTATTGCACCTTCTGTTTCCGCTGGGCGCAGTTCATTGGTGACCGCGAGCTGCGCTTTGCCAGCAATGAGGCGGATTCCCTGCATCGCTATCTGGCCAAGCACAAGGAAGTAAGCGACCTTTTGATGACCGGGGGCGACCCCATGGTGATGAAAACCCATCATCTGAAAAACTATCTTGATGGCCTGATGCGTCCGGAGCTGGATCATGTACAGACCATCCGTATCGGCACCAAGTCATTGACCTTCTGGCCGCAGCGTTTTGTTACCGACCCGGATGCCGACGAGCTGCTGGCGCTGTTGCGCCGCCTGGTCAAGGGCGGCAAGCATGTGGCACTGATGGCCCACTTCAACCACTGGCGTGAAATGGAAACGCCGATTGCGCGCGAAGCGATCAAGCGTATCCAGGCAACAGGTACCATCATTCGTGCCCAGGCCCCGGTGGTGCAGCACATCAATGATGATCCGGATGTCTGGGCACGCATGTGGCGCACCCAGGTTCGACTGGGTATCGTCCCCTATTACATGTTTGTCGAGCGTGACACCGGTGCCAAGCGCTACTTCGAAGTGCCACTGGAGCGTACTTACCAGATATACCGCGAAGCCATCCAGCAGGTGTCCGGCCTGGCACGTACCGCCCGTGGGCCGTCCATGAGTGCTGGTCCCGGCAAGGTGGAAATCCAGGGTATTGACGAGGTCAATGGCGAGAAAGTGTTCATCCTGCGCTTCATCCAGGGCCGTAATCCGGACTGGATCCAGCGCATCTTCTTTGCCAAGTATGATCCCGAGGCCACCTGGTATGACGACCTGGTGCCGGCGTTTGGTGAAGAGAAGTTTTTCTTCACGGATGAATACAATGCCATGCAGGAGCAGGCTGGCGCCTGACTTCGAGTGTGGTGAATGAAAAAGGCTGCAGCCCCGACGGACTGCAGCCTTTTTGCATTTGGCGGTTGGCTTAGCTGTTGGTAATCAGTGTACCCACGCCGGAGTCGGTGAAAATCTCCAGCAGCACGGCATTGGGTACGCGGCCGTCAATGATATGGGCGCTGCGCACGCCAGCCTGTACCGCATCCAGCGCACAGCCGATCTTGGGCAGCATGCCGCCATAGATGGTGCCGTCCTCGATCAGGGCGTCGACCTGCTCGGTGTTGAGGCCGGTCAGCACGTTACCCTGCTTGTCCAGCAGGCCTTCGATGTCGGTGAGCAGCAGCAGCTTTTCGGCATTCAGGGCTTCGGCCACCTTGCCGGCCACCAGGTCGGCGTTGATGTTGTAGGACTCGCCATCGGCACCCACGCCGATGGGGGCGATCACCGGAATGAAGTCACCCTGCACCATCATGTGCAGCAGCTCCTGGTTGATGCTCGCCACTTCGCCAACCTGACCGATGTCGATGATTTCCGGTTTGGTCATCTCTGGTGTCTGGCGGGTGACTTTCAGCTTGCGCGCGCGAATCAGGCGCGCATCCTTGCCGGTCAGGCCGATGGCGCTGCCGCCATGGCTGTTGATCAGGTTGACGATGCTCTTGTTGACCAGTCCGCCCAGTACCATTTCCACCACGTCCATGGTCTGGCTGTCGGTGACACGCATGCCGTCGACAAAACGGCTTTCGATGTTCAGGCGCTTGAGCAGCTCGCCGATCTGCGGGCCACCACCATGCACCACCACAGGGTTGATGCCGACCGCCTTCATCAGCACCACATCACGGGCAAAGCCGTTTTTCAGCTCTTCGCTTTCCATGGCGTGGCCACCGTACTTGATCACCAGGGTCTGGCCGACAAAACGGCGGATATAGGGCAGGGCTTCGGACAATACTTCTGCCACGTGGGCAGCATCAGCTCGATTCAGGGTCATGGATGGCTCCGGTTTCAAAATGGCCAGTGAATATCGGGTGCGACCGCCAGCAGCCGGTCACGGAACAGGTTCTGGATCTGTTGCAGGTCTTCTTCGGTTTCGCCTTCAAAGCGTAGCACCAGCATGGGGGTGGTATTGGAGGCGCGGATCAGGCCCCAGCCGTTCGGGTAGTCGACGCGGATGCCGTCCAGTGCAGTCAGCTTGCCGTCGCCCCAGTAGGCCGACTCCTCCAGAGCCCGGATGATGGCGAACTTGCTGTCTTCGGTGACTTCAATGTTCAGTTCGGGGGTGGAGGGACTGACCGGGTAGCGGGCAAATATCAGGTCGGCGCTGCCGGCTTTCATGCTGAGAATCTCCAGCAGGCGGGCGGCGGCATAGATGCCGTCGTCAAAGCCGAACCAGCGCTCCTTGAGGTAAATGTGGCCGCTCATCTCGCCACCAAGCAGGGCGCCGGTTTCCTGCATTTTGGCTTTCATCAGCGAGTGGCCGGTTTTCCACATGATCGGCCGGCCGCCGTTGCGGCTGACCAGGGCGGCCAGGCGACGGGTGCACTTGACGTCGTAAATCACGTCGCATCCGGGGTTGCGTGACACCACGTCATCGGCCAGCAGCATCAACAGGCGGTCGGAATAGATGATCTCGCCCTTGTTGGTGACCACACCGAGGCGGTCGGCATCGCCGTCAAATGCCAGACCCAGGTCGGCACCGGTTTTCAGCACCTTGCGAATCAGGTCCTGCAGGTTTTCCGGCTTGCCCGGATCCGGGTGATGGTTTGGAAAGGTGCCGTCAACTTCGCAAAATAGAGGGATGACCGTGCAGCCAATGCTTTCCAGCAGGCGCTGGGCAATCACCGAGGCGACGCCGTTGCCGCAGTCGATGACGACCGTGAGTTGATTATCCAGGGTGATGTCATTGCTGATGTATTCGACATACTGGTCCAGCAGGTTGACAGTCTGCATGCTGCCGGCGCCGCTGGCCAGGTCCTGGCTGATGATGCGCTGATGGAGAGCGGTAATGCGCTCGCTGGCCAGGGTTTCTCCGGCAATCACCACCTTGAAACCGTTGTAATCAGGCGGGTTGTGGCTGCCGGTAATCATCACGCCGGACGTGGCATCGAGCTGGTGGGTGGCGAAATACACCAGCGGGGTAGGTACCATGCCAAGATCCAGTACGCTGCAGCCGGTGTCGACCAGTCCGCGTACCAGTGCCTGCTGCAGCTCTTCACTGGACAGGCGGCCGTCGCGGCCAACCACCACCCTGGCTTCGCCACAGGCAATGCTTTCGCTGCCGATGGCGCGGCCGATCCAGTAGGCAGTATCGGCGTGCAGGTCTTTGCCGACTACACCGCGAATGTCATAGGCGCGGAAAATGCCGGGTTCGACCTGCGCCGGATCACTGCTTGCAGCGATAGCCGCCTGCAATGCGCTTTCATCCAGTTGCAAATCTAGAATATCGATCTCAAGGGCATCATCCAGCGACTCATTCTGCGCTCGTGCTGCTGTAGATGTAGCTGGTGCTGATTCTGAGGTTTCCACTGATGACAGGCTGTTTGGGGTGGCAGCAGCTTCAGGCCTGGTAGAAAGAGCAGCTGGTGGAGCAGTCTCCAGAGCGGCATTGCGTGACAGCAGTTTTCGCAGCGGTTCAGCAGCAGGTTGCAGTGTCGTGCCGGCCAGGTCTTTCAGCAAGTCGGGCTGGCGCTGCTTTACGGCATCTATGAGTGTGGCGATATCGTTTGCCTGTTGTTGCTGCATTCGGCTGCGCAACAGCAGCAGTGCTGCCAGTGCGCTGAGCAGCAGGATCAGCAGCAGGCCAGAATAATGGAGCAGCCACGGGCTGTCCTGCAGTGCCGCGCGATCTACGGCGATGTTCAGCTGCCAGTAGGGATGAACTGTAGTAAAACTCTGTGACAGGCCGTCTTGCAGAACGCTGCCAGCCCGGTACAGCTCGACTATCGGGGCCTGCGGCAGCTGCTGTTGCAGGCTGACCTGCCAGCTGCCATCGGTGCTGAAATCAACCAGCTTGCCCAGCAGTGCCTGTGCGTCATAGACCAGCAACAGGGTGCCTATGACTCTGGATTGCTGGGGGTGCATGATCGGACTGGCCTGGTAAAACAGGGCGCTGTCGTTGCCGGCAATATATTCCAGGCTGGATTGCTGGCTGGTGGCAGCCAGTCCGAGGTGATCCAGCGCGGCAAACGAGAGGGGTTTGTCAGCCCGCTTGCTGCCCGGCTTCATGATGACGACGGAGTCAAGATAGGGAGTCTGTGCCCACTCATGCTCCAGTCTGGCCAGGGTGTCATCATCTTGACGCAACAGGGCACTGACCAGTGCGGGGTGGGCGGGCAGGGTTCTTGCGTTGGCATCGGTAATGCCGAGCAACAACTGGAGCTGCTGGTTATAGGCTTCGGCCAGCACCCGGGTTTGCTGCCGGCTTTGTTCGGACGAGCTGGCTTCATGCAGTTGCCAGATCAGTGCGGCCATCAATACGATGCCGAGCAAAACCGGCAGCAAGGCTGCAGATAGCGCGGAACCTGGTTGTTTTTTATTTTTTGATCGGGCTTCGGTTGCCTGATTTACGTCCTTGCTTTTGCGCTTCATGAAACCTCCGTGCAGGCCGACAGCCGGTTTACTGTTTTCCGGTATGGCCAAAGCCGCCTGCTCCGCGCTGGCTGGCGGTGAAGTCGTCAACCAGCTGCAGCTGTACCTGTACCACGGGAACCAGCACCAGCTGGGCAATACGCTCGCCGGGCTCGATGGTAAAAGAGGTATCGCAACGGTTCCAGCAGGACACCATCAGCTCGCCCTGATAATCGGAGTCGATCAGCCCGACCAGGTTGCCCAGCACTATGCCGTGCTTGTGGCCCAGGCCCGAGCGCGGCAGGATCATAGCTGCCAGGCCGGGGTCGGCAATATGGATGGCCAGGCCGGTCGGGATCAGCAATGTCTGGCCCGGCTGCAGCACTGTTGCTTCCTGCAGCATGGCACGCAGGTCAAGGCCGGCAGAACCCTTGGTGGCATGGGCCGGCAGCGGAAAGTCGCTGCCCAGACGCGGGTCGAGAATCTTGGCTTGAATGGCTTGCATGTCAGTTGGCGTCCTCTTGCAGATACTGGTGAACAAGTTCGATCAGCTGGATGGCGATCTTGCTCTTGCTGGTCTGGGCAAAATGGGTCTGGCGATGTTTGCGGTCGATCACGGTGATGGCGTTTTCTTCGCTGTCAAAGCCGATGCTGGAGTTGGATACGTCATTGGCGACGATCAGGTCCAGATTCTTGTCGCGCAGTTTGCCGGCGGCATAGTCGAGCAGGTTTTGTGTCTCGGCGGCAAAACCGACACTGAATGGGCGGTCGTTGCGCTGGGCCAGCGAGGCAAGAATGTCCGGGTTGCGGATCAGCTGCAGCAGCATGCCGTCATCGCTGCCCGGATCCTTTTTCAGCTTGTGCTCGGCCGGCACTTCCGGGCGGAAGTCGGCCACGGCAGCGGTGGCGATCAATACGTCACAGGGCATGGCGGATTCACAGGCCAGCAGCATTTCACGGGCACTGGTGACATTGACGCGGTCCACCCGGGCCGGGGTGACCAGCTGCACCGGACCACTGACCAGGGTGACGCGGGCACCGGCTTCGGCAGCAGCCATGGCAACGGCGAAGCCCATCTTGCCGGAGCTGTGGTTGGTGATGTAGCGCACCGGGTCAATGGCTTCACGGGTCGGGCCGGCGGTGACCAGCACGTGCAGGCCGGTCAACAGCTGGCGCTCGAAGCACTCGGCAGCATCCATGGCCAGCTGATCGGGCTCGAGCATGCGGCCGGGACCAATATCACCACAGGCCTGGCTGCCGGCGCCGGGGCCGAACAGGCGCACGCCGCGCTGCATTAACAGCTTGGCGTTATCCTGTGTTGCCGGGTCGCGCCACATGGCCTGATTCATGGCCGGCGCCAGCGCCACCGGGGCATCGGTGGCCAGCACCAGGGTGGTAAGCAGGTCGTTGGCGTTGCCCAGGGCCAGACGGGCCATGATTTCGGCCGTAGCCGGCGCGACCAGTACCAGATCGGCCCAGCGGGCCAGTTCGATATGGCCCATGGCGGCTTCGGCGGCAGGATCGAGCAGGTCCAGATGCACAGGGTGTCCGGACAGCGCCTGCAGGGTCAGCGGAGTGATGAATTCGCGGGCGCTGCGGGTCATCACTACGCGCACATCGGCACCATGATCCTTGAGGCGGCGCACCAGTTCGGCAGACTTGTAAGCGGCTATGCCGCCGCCGATACCCAGAATGATGCGTTTGTTGGCCAGACGCTGCATGAAATGGTCCTGTAACAGATGTGGATGGCAAAATAAAAAAGTCGCATTAAGATAGCATAAGCAGCCTGCCGGCACAGCAACGCCCGCGCCGGCGGGAGCTGCAGACAGTAAGGGGCGCCAGTCGTCTGAATGCATAGGGAGATGCATGTATGAGCATAAAATTGTGGCCGGAGCAGGAACGTCCGCGCGAGAAGCTGTTGCAGTCAGGCCCAGGAGCCTTGTCGGATGCCGAATTGCTGGCGATTTTTCTCCGTACCGGAGTCAGGGGCTGTAGTGCGGTTGAACTGGCACGCCGGCTGCTGGGCGAGTTTGGCGGCTTGCGTCAGCTGATGGAGGCCGACCAGGCCGAGTTCACTTCACATGTCGGACTGGGACCGGCCAAGTATGCCCAGTTGCAGGCGGTGCTGGAGATGGGGCGACGGCATCTGGAAGCCACCATCAAACGCGAGCCGGCGCTGGAAAGCCCGCAGGCTGTGCGCGACTTTCTCAAGGCTCGCTTGAGACACGAACCGCATGAAGTGTTTGCCTGCCTGTTTCTGGATACCAAACACCGGGTGCTGGCATTCGAACCGCTGTTTTACGGCACCATCGACGGTGCCAGCGTGTACCCCAGGCAGGTGGTCAAGCGGGCACTGGCGCATAATGCGGCGGCGTTGATCCTGAGCCACAACCATCCGTCGGGCATTGCCGAACCGAGCCAGGCCGACCGCATGCTGACCGAGCGGCTGAAAGAGGCGCTGGCCCTGATCGATGTACGCATTCTTGATCATTTCATCGTCGGCGATGGCGAGCCTCTGTCGATGGTGGAATATGGCTGGATGTAGCCGCAATGAATTTTGCCGCAAGGCTTGCTGTTGTGAGCTGCTTTTGTTATAAAGTGCGACTTCGTTCCGGACCCGGTCTGTGGTCTTGCGCACCTGCTGTATGTAGAAGGCGCTGCCCGCGGGGCTTGCCGGAGAGCAAGTATCATTGAAAGCATTGATGTTTCAATGACTTATAGAGTTCAAGTTTTCAACAGCCAACCCATGCCGGGTTGGGCATGTGGTTCTAGAGGGCTGAGACATGTCAAGAGTTTGTCAAGTAACCGGTAAGGGTCCGGTTACGGGAAATAATGTTTCCCACGCCATGAACAAAACCCGTCGCCGTTTCCTGCCAAACTTGCAGTACCATCGTTTCTGGGTTGAGTCCGAGAAGCGTTTTGTACGTCTGCGCGTATCTGCCAAGGGCATGCGCATCATCGACAAGCGCGGCATCGACACAGTACTGTCCGAGCTGCGCGCTCGCGGCGTCAAGTATTAAGGAGCAGTCTCATGCGTGATTTGATTCGTCTGGTTTCTAGCGCTGGTACAGGTCACTTCTATACCACCGACAAGAACAAGCGTACTACTCCGGAAAAGCTGGAGATCAAAAAATTTGATCCGGTTATCCGCAAGCACGTGATCTACAAGGAAGGCCGGATCAAGTAATTGATCAGCCCTCCGGAAAAAGCCCGCC